>JBEIEG010000121.1:0-7705 GCA_040383035.1 Hyphomonadaceae bacterium
GAACTTTGCCGGGTGAGCGGTCGCCAGCAAGACGCGGGCACCTTTGATCTCATCCTCGCCAAAGCGGGCGCGCCAGCCCACAGCCGTGTGCGGGCACAAAACTTCGCCCGTCTGCTCAAAACAATCAGCCAAGGCCCAACGCGTTTCTTGGTCGTCGACGCCAAATGCGTCAAAATGCTGCTTTAACATGGCGAGTGCGGGTGCAGGAATGTCAAACGAACCGCTTTGGCCGAACTGGTCATAGAGCTTTTTCAGAACCGCAGCATCGCGGCCCACAGCCTCAAAAATGATGCGCTCAAAATTGCTGGCGACACTGATGTCCATCGCAGGACTTAAAGTGGCAAGGCTTGCTTTGGATTTAGTATAGGTGCCGGTTTCAAAGGCTTTAGCGATCCCGTCATTCGCATTGGTCGCAATCATAATGCGGCCAATCGGTGCCCCGATCATCTTGGCGACATAGCCTGCCAAAGCATCGCCGAAATTGCCCGATGGCACGGTGAAGTTCACAGGGCCTGCGGCTGAAAGTGCGGCAGAGGCCACCACATAATAGACCGACTGCGCCATAATGCGCGCCCAATTGATGGAGTTTACGGGCGAGAGCGCGACTTCTTGCGCGAACGCTGTGTCGGCAAACATCGCTTTCACAAGGGCTTGGGCCGTGTCGAAGTCACCGTCGATATTGAGTGCATGCACATTGTCGCCGCCCGAAGCGGTCATAAAGCGGCGCTGAACATCTGAAACCCGACCCTTGGGCATCAGGACAAATAGGTCCACGCGGTCGGTCTCTTTCAACGCTTCCACCGCTGCTCCGCCCGTATCGCCCGAGGTTGCGCACACGATAGCCAAGCGCGCATCGCGGCGTTCCAGCGCAAGGCTGTAAAGCCCGGCCAACAATTGCATCGCAATGTCCTTGAAGGCCAAAGATGGCCCGTGGAACAATTCTAAAATATAGTCCCCAGGTCCAACTTGCTGCACCGGCGTGATGCCCGGATTAGCCCATTGGCCGCCATAGGCCTCTTCAGTCAGGCCGATGGCTTCCTGCATGCTGAGGTCTTTGCCGGCAAACAAAGACAAAACCGCCGCCGCAGTTTCCGCATAGGGTGCAGTCGCCGCTGCGCGGATTTGCGCCGCACTTAAGCGCGGCCAACTCTCCGGCACATAGAGGCCGCCATCTGGCGCAAGGCCAGTCAGCAGGGCGTCAAAGAAGGAAACCGAAGGGGACCCGCCACGGGTCGAAATATAGCGCATGATTTTGCTTTATCGTGTTGAAGTTTAGGAGGGGGAGCGTCCAAAACGTAGACGGCCGGTACGGATATGCAGGCCCGTATAGACCCCGATGAGCGCGAAGCCAAATCCCCACCATGTTAAGGCATAGCCTAAGTGTCTTTCGGGGGGGATTTGATTAGCGCCTTTGCTGTCGGCCCACGGGTTAATTTGCGTCTGACCACTTGCCAACGGGTCGACCAGATTGAGGGCGACATAATAAGCAGGTGAGCCACCGGTCAGTTTCAAACTGGCCCCCATGGCAGGCAAATCAGGCCAAAACCAATCCTTCACGATGGGATCATTATCGGGTGTAAAGCTGTTGGCCTTAGCGCCTTTACGCAGCACACCCCGGTAACTGATCTGACCAGCCAATGCTGGCACTTTGTTAACATCGGCTTCGGCGACAAAGCCGCGATCAACAAAAATCCAACCATCTTCCAAGACAACTGGGGTGAAGATGCGATAGCCGCTGATGCCATCGCGCAGCGCACGCACGTTGACGCTGCGCGGGCCAACAAGGCCTGTCAGCTCAACGGGGCGATACTCAGGCTGGGATGATTGTAAGGCCGCTGCAACGGAAACGGGTGCGGTAGCGGCACTAATCGCGGGCGCACGCGACTTCTCAACATATTTGGCCCATTGCCAATCACCGAGCATGTATAAGATGCCCAAGCAGATGATCGACAGGATGGTCAAAACCGGCATGGGGCGAAAGCTGGCTTGAGAGTCTGAGGCGGCTTTGGTTGGGTTTGCTTCCGGTGCAGCCTCTTGCGCAGGCTCTGCAGGAGGCTCGGGTACCATCTCAGGCGGGGCCGAGGTAGAAGCAGGCGCCTGCTTCCCACTGGCCTTGGCGCGCACTTTCAGACCGGCAGGAACCCAGCCTTCTGGGGTTTCGACGAGTGGCGGCTTAGTCATGGGGAATCTTTCGAGCCTGTTGACCTTCGCCTGCCCGATAGCGCCATTGCATGGCAAACATCATTGCCTTGAAGGGGCGCAACAAGCCGATGCATACGGCGGCGGTGAACGGCAAAGCGACCAGAATTAAGAGCCAAATCGGCGGGCGAAGGGCTAATTCAGCGATCAGGATGAAGGGCACACAAATGGCACCGGCAACCAGAATAACAAAAACGGCGGGGCCATCACCGGCATCTTCGATGGAGAAGTCGGCTTTGCAGGATGGGCAGCTGGGCTTGATCGTCAACAAGCCGTCAAACAAGGGCGCCTGCCCGCAATTGGGACACAAGCTGAGCAGCCCTGCTTTCCATACACTTACCGCCATCGGCTGTCTGTCCAATCGATCTGGTCTGCCAATTTAGAGTTCGAGCGCCCCCCTTAGCACAAACGATCCAGCGCGCGGACAGGTTTTGCAGAAACAAGGGCTTGAAACGAAAATGGGCGGGAGTTGCCTCCCGCCCACTCAATCAGTGATGTAGCGCTAGCTTACGAGAAGGCTACGTAGATGAAGGCAAACAAGAACAGCCACACCACGTCCACGAAGTGCCAATACCAAGCAGCAGCCTCAAACCCAAAGTGCTTCTTCGGGGTGAAATGACCAGCCATCAGGCGGAACAAGCAAACGGCCAAGAAGATCGTGCCGATGATGACGTGTGCGCCGTGGAAGCCCGTCGCCATGAAGAAGGACGAACCATAGACGCCAACGGTTTCGCCACCGAAGCCGAAATATTTCTCATGCAAAGCATGCTCATATTCCAGAACCTGCAATCCCGTGAAGCCCAAGCCCAACAGAACTGTGATGATCAGGCCCAATTGCGCGCCCTTACGGTTGCCTTCTTGCAGCGCATGGTGCGCCCAAGTGACCGTCGTGCCTGAGAGCAGAAGAACAAGCGTGTTCATGAGTGGCAGGTGGAACGCATCGAGGGTTTCCACCCCTTCTGGCGGCCAAGTTGCCCAAGCCGAAGCGACTTCTGGGATGGTAGAAAGCGTACGCTCATCCGCATACAAGCCGACTTCAAAGAACATCCAAAACCAAGCCACGAAGAACATGACTTCAGAAGCAATGAACAAGATCATGCCATAACGCAGGCCGATGCCAACGACAGGTGTATGATCACCCTTATGGCTTTCCTTGATCACATCGCCCCACCAGGAGGCCATGCAAAAGAGGGTAAAGAGGAAGCCGCCGACCAAGATGATCGGGTCGCCCTTGCCCAAGAGCCAGTACCATTGCTGCGACGTTTTAAAGTCCGCAATCGTTTTGGCTTGAAGCGCAGGATCAAGGCCTTGGAAGCCAGAGTTGGCTTGCATGCCAGCCTCAACGGCTTTCCAGCCGCCCGCTAATGCGGTTTTGGCTGCTTCTTCATTGGCGAAATAGCCTTGAATGACTGACATAGGATCATCAACAAAGCCCTTCATGAAGACAACGGCACCAATGGCCAGAATGAAGAGTGCCAGCGACGATACAACCGGCCAAGGGCTAGGATCGACGAGGTGGTAGTCATGTTTTACGGCGGCGTGACCCATGTTTTGGCCCTGTACTATGTCCCGACGCTGTAGGCGCGGGAATCCCCAAGTTCTGCTAGTCGTTTAGCGCGTTCTTGCCGAAAGAGGCAACCACCGAAAGCCGTTTTACTTCAGCTTCCTTCACTGTGTTGTCACCGTGGGTTCGGCCCCACCAGCTTGCGCTTGCGCAATCGCTTTATCGCCTGCTTCAAAAAACGTGTAAGACAGGGTCACTTCTGTGACTTCATCGACGTTACGATCGGTAGCCAGCGCTGGATCGACGTAAAAGATCACGGGCAACTCCATGCTTTCGCCCGGTTGCAGCGTGCGATCTTGGAAGCAAAAGCACTCCAGCTTCTGAAAATAAGGCCCGACCTTGTGAGGGGTGACGTTGTAGGTCGCCACAGCTGTAACGGGTCGGTTGGACTCGTTTTTGACGGTATAGAAGGCCAAGCCATTTTCGCCGAGCTTTAGCGAAACCACTGGCTTCTCGGGCTTAAACGACCAAGGGACGCCGGGGGCAACATTGGCGTCAAAGCGGACCTGAATGGTGCGGCTCAGGACTTGGCTGGCAGCCTCTGTGGCGACTTGCGTGGTGCCGCCATAGCCCGTGATTTGGCAAAACAGCTGATAAAGCGGCACTGCGGCATAAGAGGCACCCAGCATGGTCAAAGGCACCAAGCCTGCGATCAAGCCGAAGCGTGCTGTCTTGGTCAATGCCATATGGGGCTCCTAAAACGGCTTGTTCAGGGCATGGCCCTGTAGACGGACCATGGTCACCAAAAACACAATCGCGACGAAGCCAAAGAGGCAAAGGGCAATAGCCAAACTGCGACGATTGCGGGCAGCGATCGGGTCGAGGGGCGCTTTATCGGTCATTATCTTCGCCTTGCAAACGTGTAAAATTGTCTCAGTCTCAGAACCCGCTTTCCCTAACCTAAGGCCAAAGCCTTAGCCGAAAAGGGGCGAATGCAGGCCGAACCCATATTCGACCAGCAATGCGGCAAACAGCGCCGTCAAGTAAAGTAACGAAAAGGCGAACAGGTCGCGCGCGGGGCGATTGTCGATCTGCTTATCGGAGTAAAGCGCGCGGCCTTCCTCCCGCCCGTCCGCATCGCCGGCACGAGAGCGGAAGACACGCCAAGCCAACAACAAGAATACAAGGCCGGTCGAAACCGATACCCACGCATAAATTTGTCCGCCTAGCCCTGTCCAAACCGGCAAGACGCCGACGATCACCAAGGCGATCGAATAGAGGAAAATCTGTAAGCGTGTTGACGCTGGCCCCTTTGCTACTGGCATCATCGGCACATTGGCCGACGCATAATCGCCTGCTTTGTACAAAGCCAAAGCCCACGAATGTGGCGGGGTCCATAAGAAGATGATGCCAACCAAGAGCCAAGCGTCCAAAGGCATATCGCCCGTTGCTGCGGCCCAAGCCACCAAAGGCGGCAAAGCGCCAGCAAGCCCGCCAATCACAATGTTCTGTGGGGTCGAGCGTTTAAGCCACATGGAATAAACCACGGCGTAGAAGAAGATTGTGAAGGCCAAGAGGCTTGCCGCCAGATAGTCTTTCGCGGTCAATGCCAGCAACAACACCGACAAAATGCTCATCACAATGCCCATCGCCAGGGCTTCGTCCTTATGGACAAGCCCCGCTGGCACAGGGCGCATGCGCGTGCGCTTCATCAGACCATCAATATCGGCATCATACCACATGTTGAGCGCGCCTGCCGCCCCTGCCCCCATGGCAATGGCAAAAATCGCGAGAGCGCCCAAGATTGGATTATGGTCACCCGGCGCGCACAGATAGCCCACAACCGCTGTAAAAATCACAAGCGACATCACGCGCGGCTTCATCAAGTCGAGATAATCCTTCCAGTCGGCAATACGCCGCTTGGGTTGGACATCACCAGGATTTTCGCCAGGCAGATTTTGAGCGGGGATTTCGGTCATGATGGCTTTCTACGAAACACGCCCCCGAAGTGGACCTTCGGGAGCGTGTAAAGTCCGGTTAAGTACCGAGGTTAGGATCAGTGGTGATCCTTGGCCTCAATCTTTGGAAGTTCCGAGAATTGGTGGAACGGAGGAGGCGACGACAAGGTCCACTCCAAAGTGGTTGCCGCAGGACCCCATGGGTTTGCACCCGCAGGACGACGGCGCAACACGAACATGTCCAACAGCATGATGAAGAAGATCCCCATACCTGCGATTGTGATGAAGTAGCCGTAGGACGAGATCAAGTTGAAGTAAGCAAACGCTTCTGGATAGTCCACATAGCGGCGTGGCATGCCCTGCAGACCCAAGAAGTGCTGCGGGAAGAAGATCAGGTTCACGCCAATGAACATCACCCAGAAGTGCAAATTACCTAGCACTTCGGAATATTTGAGACCGCTCATCTTCGGGATCCAGTAGTAGAAGCCTGCAAAGATCGCAAACACAGCACCCAAGGACAACACGTAGTGGAAGTGTGCCACCACATAATAGGTGTCGTGTAGAACAGTATCGACACCCGCGTTGGCCAGAACAACCCCGGTCACACCACCGACGGTGAACAGGAAGATGAAGCCAATCGCCCAAAGCATAGGCGTCTTGAAGTCAATAGAACCGCCCCACATGGTGGCAATCCACGAGAAGATCTTGATACCAGTTGGCACCGCGATAATCATGGTTGCAGCCACGAAATAGGCTTTCAAATCAACGTCCATGCCGACCGTATACATGTGGTGCGCCCACACGATGAAGCCGATGAAGCCGATGGCCACCATGGCGTAGGCCATTGCGAGATAGCCGAACACAGGCTTGTTTGAGAAGGTCGAGACGACGTGGCTGATGATGCCAAAGCCTGGCAAAATCAGGATGTACACTTCTGGGTGACCGAAGAACCAGAACAAGTGCTGGTACATGATTGGATCGCCGCCTTGGGCAGGGTCGAAGAAGCCCGTGCCAAAGTTACGGTCGGTCAACAACATGGTGATGGCACCAGCAAGCACTGGCAAAGACAACAACAACAACCAGACGGTGACCAGAACCGACCATACGAACAGCGGCATCTTGTGCAAGGTCATGCCAGGCGCGCGCATATTGAAGATGGTGGTGATGAAGTTAATCGCGCCCAAGATCGAGCTGATACCCGCAATGTGAAGCGACAGGATCAACAAGTCCATCGACGGACCGTTATGGCCCGAGGTCGACAGCGGTGGATACAGCACCCAACCACCGCCAAAGCCAGGATCTGCACCTTGACCGGGGACGACCATGGAGAGTGCGCCCAGTGCAAAGGAGAATGGCAACAACCAGAAGGAGATGTTGTTCATGCGTGGGAAGGCCATGTCTGGCGCGCCAATTTGCAGAGGTACGAACCAGTTACCAAAGCCACCAATCATCGCAGGCATAACCATGAAGAAGATCATGATCAGGCCGTGCATGGTGACAACCACGTTGTAATTATGGGCATTGCCCCAAGGGCCTTGCGCAGTTGGGTCGCCAGTGACACCAAAATATTGCAGGCCGGGTTCCATCAACTCCATCCGGATCATGCCGGACAGCGCGCCACCAAAGATCCCCGCGAAAATCGCGAAAACCAAATACATGGTGCCAATGTCTTTGTGGTTGGTCGACAATAGCCAACGCATGGGATTGAAGACCGATGGACGGTCGCTCAAATCCGCCATCGCGGGGGCTTCAAGATGAGCAGCAGTGCTTGCCATGTTCAATATGTCCCTGAGATTTAATTGGCTTGGGCCGAAGCGGCCGTGGAGGTTGAAGTAGCAGCAAATTGAGCCGCTGCGGGATTGGTCGAGCCAGCATCAGCCGACTTTTGCGAGGCAATCCACGTATCAAACTCAGCTTGTGGCACAGCTTTGACTTCGATCGGCATATAAGCATGCTTCACGCCGCAGATTTCCGAGCACTGACCATAATACAGGCCTGGCTTGTCAACGCGGAACCAAGCTTCGTTCAAGCGACCTGGCACAGC
>JBEIEG010000122.1:0-7565 GCA_040383035.1 Hyphomonadaceae bacterium
ATAGTTCAGCGCCAAGGATGGGAATACTAAGATAAACCAAGCCGCACGGATTGGGTTTTTCCCAAAATGGCCCATGTCAGCATAAAGTGCTTCAGCGCCTGTTACGGCTAGGAAGATGGACCCTAGAATGACAAAAGCCACAAAGCCATTTTCCATCAAAAAGCGGATGGCATATATCGGGTTGAAGGCAAGCCAGACACGCGGATCGTCGGCGATATGGAAGATACCTAGACCAGCTAGTGTCAGGAACCACAAAGCCGTAATGGGGCCAAACCAAGCCGCAATTTTATGGGTCCCTTTAGATTGCACCAGAAATAGGCCAATCAGAATGGCTGCTGAAATCGGCAGAATATAAGGGGTGAACAGATTGCCGACACCCGGCGCGATTTTTAGGCCTTCAATCGCACCAAGAACCGAAATTGCGGGTGTAATGATGCCGTCGCCATAGAAGAAGGCTGCGCCCATCACGCCGCAGAAAAACACCCAAGGTGACTTTCGGCCCAACGCGCGTTGAGCCAGTGCCATCAGGGCCAAGGTGCCGCCTTCGCCCTTGTTGTCGGCCCGCATGAGGAACACGACGTATTTCAAGGTCACAATCAGGAATAGAGCCCAAAGCACCAGGGACACCACCCCCAGAACAGCTACTTCCAGATTGCCAGACCCTTTTGCGTGGGCGAGCGCCTCCCGCATCGCATAGAACGGGCTGGTCCCGATGTCGCCGAATACGACACCGACCGAGCCCAAGGCGAGCATGAAAAATCCGCTGGCGGATTTGCTACCCTGACCATGGCCGCCACCTTGGGTGCCGCTAGCTGGATCACTAAAGCCCTTCGAGGCTTCTTGGTCCGCTGACATATTTGAAGGCGATGCCATCTTGGCTCCCCGAACACAGTGAGTCGGACACCCGACCCGCTGCTTGTGCGCGATTGTAGGCGGCGCCATTACGCCTTTTGTCGGATTGCTTCAATGCTCAAGCACAATAGGCAGAGGCGAATGTTGGATTTCGCCTGTTACTGCGCGTTTCAGGCTGACTTTGCTTTAAGCCTTGCCCAAGCTGTTGCGGGTTCTGCGCTAGACGGGCTGGCACTGGCCGTCTATCCACCCCATACACAAACTAACCCGTTTTGGCGGCAGGAGGGCATATCATGGCACGACGACTTTGTTTGGTAACCGGTGCTTCGGCAGGGATTGGTCAGGCAATTGCCCGCGTCTTCGCCGAGCGCGGCTATGATTTGGCGCTGACCGCCCGCCGGGCTGATCGATTGGAGACTTTCGCTGCCGAATTGAAGCAGACTTGGGGTGCTGAAAGCATTACGATAGCCGCAGATTTGGCAGACCGTGCGGCACCTGAGCAGATTGTGTCGACTTTGGAGGCTGCTGGCCGGTCGGTAGATGCCTTGGTGAATAATGCGGGCTATGGCCTTCAGGGCAATTATCTTGCCTCCAGTTGGGAAGATCATGCGGCCTTCATGCAAGTGCTGGTCGAGGCACCGCTCGAGCTCGCGTATCGGGTGCTGCCCGGAATGCAGGCCCGCCGCTTTGGCCGCATTATGAATGTCGCCTCCCTTGCTGGGCATTTGCCGTCTGCGGCAGGTGCCACGCTGTATGGGGCGTCCAAGTCGTTTCTGATCAAGTTTAGCCAAGCTCTGAATTTAGAAAATATCGACAATGGTGTGCACGTTAGTGCGCTTTGTCCTGGCTTTACCTATTCGGAGTTCCACGACGTGAACGGCATGCGCGATCAAGTCTCAACCATGCCGAAATGGTTGTGGCAGGATGCAAAGAGCGTTGCCCAGATTGGCTATGACGCGCTGGAGGCCAATCAGCCCGTAGTGGTGACGGGTACGACCAATAAGACGATTGCGGCGATCGGGAAGCTATTGCCCGACGCCCTCGCTTTGCGCTTGATGAAGTCACAAGTTCAAAAATTTCGACGCGCCGACTAGAACTTCGCCTTTAGTGGCAGCCGCAAGGCTTGTGAGGTGGTTTGCGAGGCGTGCGTGGAGGCGGGTCCAGATGGACGCGGTCGCGCACGCCTGAAAAGCGCGTGCCGCCACCAACAAGGGCATAACCGCCGCCGCTATAAATATAGCTCGTTTCGGTTGGAAAGCCGACGCCATAACTCATGCCGCCCATAAAAAAGCTAGCGGGGATCAATGTTACTTCCTGCTGCTGGCAGCAAGGGACCGGTGGCATCATGGGCGGCGTCATGAAGGTCTGGGTGACAGGTGACGGCGCCATGATGGGCGACTGCGCGACCGGTGGCTGCAAAATCACCACTTGCGCAGGCTGTGATTGAAATTGTGATTGGACCGTTGGCGGTTGCTGAGTAGGGACCCAATGGCCACGGCAGATCACATTTCCACCTGCCTGAGGGGAGACGCAATTCATGGAAATCGTCTGATTCGTCCTCGCGCCTGTTGTGGTCATTGCGCTTTGATTGCTGGTTGAAGCTTGCGACATGCTCTTATCATAAGTGGAGGTCACAGTTACCGTTTGCTGGCGCTGTGCGCTGGGGGCTATCGCATGGGTTTGGACTGGTTGGGCTGGAACCGCAGAGTGGCTATAGCCGCGATTTGGATCGAACAAGGGGGTCGGGCTCGAGCTTTGGCTGCTGGAGCCTTGGTTAGACGTCGTGCTGTAGGTTTGGCTGTGCACGGTCATGCCGGGGGCAACGCGGATCATCCCCGCACAATCAGCTTGGTCAGCGGCAGTGCCAATAAGGCAAGGATCATTTGAGGAAAAATTTTGAGGACCTGAAGCGGGCATACCACCTGCTGAAGCTTGTCCGGCGGCGGCAAATGCCATCAAAGAGACGATGAAAACAGTTTTGGTCATTCTGACCCCCTACACTGGCAGGCCACGTCCTGTGGCCCGGTTCAGATTTACGTCGTAAACGTCCAAAGGGCTGATAAAGCTGTAAAGTTCAAGGCTGTGCCCCCGTGCGGGGAATTTGGGCGTCCTGGGCTACCTTGCAAAACCCTATGAGGCGTTTTCGTGTCTTGATCTGAGACAGCAAGCGGCAATCAGAAGTCGTAGGCAATGCCTTTGCGTTCCCAATCGCCGAAACGTGTCGGTTCTGCCCCTTTTGGGCCATTGATTTCATGGGCTAAAGCCAGTTCAGCTTCGGCCTGCGCCCGGCGTTCGGCCGCTTCTGCGAGGGCACGGCCAGCCGGAGTCGTCATGTCATGAGACTCGCCTTCACATACAGGTGAAGCCAAAGAGACTGGATTGGCGCTTTTTTCAGTCATCACAACCCCTACATATAGGGAAAGCTAAACGGGAGTCGAGCACTCAATGAACACCGCAAAGACCTTTATGCTACTGGCAGCTATGACCGCCATCTTTATGGGCGTGGGTTATCTAATTGGTGGGGCAGGTGGCATGGCCATAGCTTTTGTGGTGGCCGCCGGCATGAATGTGTTTTCTTATTGGAACTCCGACAAAATGATCTTGAGTGCCTATCGGGCCGTCGAAGTTGGACCAGATCACCGTGACCCCTCAATTGCAACCTATGCGCAAGATGTTCTAACAATGGCGCATAAGGCCCAAATGCCGAGACCACGAATTTACGTGATCCAGAACCCTCAACCCAACGCATTTGCCACCGGTCGTAATCCAGAAAATGCGGCCGTTGCGGCGACCACGGGTCTTCTGTCCATATTGAGCCGGCAAGAGATTGCTGGCGTTATGGCGCATGAGCTTGCGCATGTTAAAAGCCATGACACCTTGACGATGACTGTTGCCGCAACGTTGGCAGGGGCAATCGGTATGCTGGCAAACTTCGCAATGTTTTTCGGCGGTGACCGTGAACGGCCCAACCCGATTGCGATGATCGCCATGATGATTTTCGCGCCCATGGCTGCTGCTGTTGTACAAATGGCGATCAGCCGCTCTCGCGAGTATGAAGCGGACCGTCTGGGCGCTGAAATTGCTGGCGATCCTCAATGGTTAGCCTCAGCCCTCCAGAAAATTCAGCATGGTGCCCGTCAGGTACATAATGAGGATGCAGAGCGACAACCCGCGACAGCACACATGTTTATTATCAATCCGCTTGCAGGTGGCTTGCGCGACAATTTGTTTTCTACCCATCCAACCACCGAGAACCGCGTAGCGCAATTACAAGCCCTAAAGGTCGATGACTTGCCCGGCAATGCGCTTGGTTTGGATGATCCTATCGGCCGGCGGAGTGGACCTTGGGGGGCAAAAAAAGGTCCTTGGGGATGATCAATTTGGGTGTGCTTGCGTGTGGCTCTATCTGTCTTAGCACTTGACCCCAAGCTATTGGACGCGCAGGAGCCTGCGCTATGCCATCTGATCCACCTCATTCTGAACGTTCGCGTCCCCGCAAGTCCCACTCTGGTTCATCTCGCCGCGATTCCGGCCAAAGAGGCGCAGGTGACCGTCGCCCACCTCGCCAGCTTGTCAATCCCGACCCTGCGCGCTTCGCCGCTGTCTGCCTTGTTTCCCATGTTGTAGATCAGCGTTGGACCTTGGAAGAGGCGATGCGGAAAGAGCAGGCTTTCGTTCACCTCGATGGGCGGGACCGGGGCTTTGCTGCCCATTTGACCTTGGCGACTTTGCGCGCGCTTGGCCTCGTCGACGCGGTTTTGGCGACAAAATTAGCTAAGCCTCTGCCGGATAGTGCCCATTTTGCGAAGGCACTTTTACGCGTTGGTGCTGCACAGCTGATTGAAGGCTTGGCCCCACCCCATGCCGCAGTCGGCCGGTCCGTTGATTTGGCCAAGTTTGAGGCCACAGGACGTGGCTTTGCTGGGCTGATTAATGCCGTGTTGCGCCGAATTGCCACAGAGCCATTGGTACGACCTCATGATCGTGAGCGGGTGCCTGCCCTATGGTGGAACCGCTGGCGCACTGCTTACGGTAGCGAGGCCGCTGATGCTATTGCAGTAAGCCTTTCGCGCCAGCCTGCTCTCGATCTGACTACAAAGGGTGACGCCGCAGCTATCGCGGAAGCCGTCGGCGGCACAGTTTTGCCCACCGGCAGTATCCGCCTCAAGGAAACACCGAGCGATGTGACTACTTTGCCGCTTTGGGGTGAAGGCAATTATTGGGTGCAGGATGCCGCAGCGGCCCTCCCTGCGCGCCTTTTAGCAACCAAGCCTGGTGAAAAAGTGCTGGACATGTGCGCCGCACCGGGGGGCAAAACCATGCAACTGGCCGCAACTGGGGCCGATGTCACAGCTCTTGACCTCGATGCAGGGCGGATCAATCGGGTAGCAGAAAACTTGGCGCGAACGAGTCTGACAGCCCGTCTCCAAGTCGCAGATGCGCGCACGGTTGACGCAGAGCCCTATTTCGACGCCATTCTGCTGGACGCCCCGTGTAGTGCAACGGGTACATTGCGCCGCAATCCTGAAGCGCTTTGGATCAAGACGCCAAGCGATGTAGCCCGTTTTGCCGCAATGCAGATCGAACTGGTTAAAGCAGCGGCCGGTGCCCTAAAGCCCGGTGGGCGTTTGGTCTATGCAGTGTGTTCATTAGAGCCGGAGGAAGCCGATCCCGCGGTGGCTGCGGCCTTAGAAGCTGGGCTGGAGCTAGCCCCCATTCTGGCTGAAGAGGTCCCCGGTTTGGGCCAGGCGGTGACGGAGCAAGGCTTGCTGCGTATTTTGCCCTACTATTGGGCGGATCAAGGCGGCTTGGATGGATTTTTCATCGCCCGATTTGTAAAGCCTCTTTAGGCCTTCGGTTTACGAGCCACATTGTCATCTTGCAGTAACCCCCCGAAACAGAGCATGATCAGACTATGTCAAAGCTTCTAATCAGCCCGTCCATTCTGTCTGCGGATTTTGCAAAGTTAGGCGAAGAGGTCGCGGCTGTCACAGCAGCGGGTGCTGACTTAATTCATATCGATGTAATGGACGGCCATTTTGTTCCAAACATCACAATTGGCCCGCAAGTTGTGCAGGCACTGCGACCGCATTCGGATAAGCCATTTGACGTGCATTTAATGATCGCTCCTGCCGATCCTTATTTGCAAGCCTTTGCCGAGGCAGGGGCGGACATCATCTCTATCCATCCCGAAGCCGGACCTCATTTGCATCGTAGCCTACAAACGATCCGGAACTTGGGTAAGAAGGCGGGCGTCGTGTTGAATCCGTCGACCCATGAATCTGTGTTGGACCATGTGATGGATATGGTTGACCTCATTTTAGTGATGAGCATCAATCCGGGCTTTGGTGGCCAGACATTCTTGCCGAGTCAATTGGGTAAGATCGAAGCATTGCGTAAAATGATTGATCAGACGGGGCGAGAAATCCTGCTGGAGGTTGATGGTGGGGTCAATCCACAAACGGCCCGCGATTGTTACAATGCTGGGGCCAATACCTTAGTGGCGGGCACAGCAGTATTTAAGGGTGGCCCCAACCACTATCAGGCCAATATTTCCGCCCTCAAAGCGGCAGCAGGCTAGGGGCCCAAGATGCCAATCAAAGCCAAGCATCAATCAGGGGCGGGCAGTCAAGCGCGCCTCGGCCATGACTTGCGCGGCCTATTTGAGGAAGGCGTATTTAATGATGACGGATCATTGGTTCAGAGGCAATGGTATCCATTGCCGGATTTCAGGCTATCAGTTCAAGAAGTAGGGCTAGAGCTCCTTCAGGGCCGGACCCCCGCTCATACAGGTCTTGGCAACTTCGACCCCTTCCTTGGGCCATTTTCCATCCCCTCTGCCATGAACCAGTGTTGGACTGCTTCATTTGAGTTTCTGCGCGACTTGTCGCCTTCGTATGGCGATCTAGTCCCTATTTTGGAGCTTTGGCTGGATCAATGGTTTATCCGCCAAACTCGGGAGCCTCAATTTAGTTTGGCGAAATGGAAGGCCGCGAGCAGCGAACCCAGCCGCACAGACGCCCTCATTTGGCGGGGCCGCCGCGTCATCAATTGGTTGGCCCATCTCTTGCCAATTATCCCCGCGCTATCCCAGAATCTTCAGAGCAGAATTTGGCATGGGCTTTTACTTGATATTGGACGATTGATTGAGCCCGACCGAAGCTTCTTGGCCAGCCTAGCCGATGGTTGGGAGCCTTTGAGCCGCCGCGCCATTTGGACCAAGGCATGCGCGCTTTTAGGCGTCAGCAGTAGCGCGCCGGAACTGCTGCCACAGACGACTATTGCAAGAGCTCTAGACTGGGTTGAGGAACTGATCGCGCCGGACGGCATGTTTGTTGATGGCTCGCCATTGGGTACTTTATTAGCCGCTGCTGATCTTGCGATGTTGACGCGAGTGGTCGAAGCTGAGCCCGTTAATCAACGCGTTCGACAGGCGCTCGCCACCCTGCAGCGGTCTGATGGCTCGCTCGTCACGTTCAATGGGCAACGTGGCTATGGCGGATTGGTTAAGTCTGTATTGGGGCCCGGTCGTTGGCGTCGTTCATCGGTTCTCAAGTCTGGGCACATTGGCCTAATTGAAGCAGGTCAGGTGTGTATTTGGATGCGCACCCCGTCGGGGCCTTCAGACACAGGGCCTGTTTGCGAAGTAGAATCCGGTGGCGTTGAACTCTTTTCAAATAGTTCGTTTGGACTATCGGCGCTCATGTTTGATC
>JBEIEG010000123.1:0-7466 GCA_040383035.1 Hyphomonadaceae bacterium
CGGGGCTGGGGCTTGGCGGCAAGCGCGCTTGAAGCGCGGTGAGCCGGTGCCCAGTGCGGACGTGCTGCCGCCTGCAGCAGCGCTTATCCAGCCTTTCTTGCCTGCCGTGACTGAAGAAGGCGAGCTGTCGCTACTCTATTTCGGGGGACGGTTTTCCCATGCCCTCATCAAACGACCCAAGGCGGGTGATTATCGCACCCAAGGCCAACATGGCGCGGTCGAAACTGGCATTGATGCACCGCAAGGCGCACTGGAAGCTGCAGAAGCGGTGTTGGCCAAGGCCGATGGCACGCCCTTGACCTATGCCCGCGTCGATCTGGTACGCGGCGCAGATGGCAATTGGCTCTTGATGGAGTTGGAGCTGATTGAGCCTTGGCTTTATCTGACGCTCGACCGTCAAGACGGCAAGCATGGCGCGAAGCTGTTTGCTCAAGCGGTGCTCGAGCGGCTCTAGTCGTTCTGGATAATGCGGATCAAAGAGCCGTTCGGGTCGATCAAGTAGGCGATCGTTAAGCCAGAAGCTTCTTTTTGCGGCGGATGAACGCGGGGCATTCCGAGGTGGGCTTGGGGAATCCCAGAGGTGACGCAGGCTTGATAGAGCCCTTGCAAATCATCGACGCGCAAGCAGCTCCCAAACGACGATGTTGTGGGGTCCAAGTCTGGATAGGGAAAGAACTCCAGCTGAAGGCCGCCGCGCGACATGATCATCCAGCCCGGCGAAACATAGTCCTCTGTAAAGCCAAGCTTTTGATAGAAGGCAGAGGTTGCCGCCATATCTTTGGCAGGCAGGTTTGGCGTCGCATAATCGGTCACGCAGGTGCCCCAAGTCTTTCGCCACGTAGGAGCTTGGGCAAGTCACCCACGGCCCCGCCTGCATGGCTGGCAAAAAAGCGCCGTGCCGGGCCAATCGCATCGACGAGGCCAAGGCCAAGGGTACGCAGGGCCCGAACCGGTGCAATGTCATTGGAGAAGAGTCTGACGAAAGTATCGCATGAAATGGCCAAGGTCATCGTGTCGGTCCGCCGCCATTGCGCATAACGCTCCAGCACGGCGAGATCGCCCAAATCTTGACCTAGCCCGCGCGCTTCAACCAGAACTTCGGCTAGGGCTGCCACGTCTTTGAGGCCAAGGTTCAGGCCTTGGCCCGCAATGGGGTGAATGCCATGTGCTGCATCGCCGGCCAGCACCACGCGCGGCTTTGCCCAAGTCGCCGCAAGCTCCATCGACAAGGGATAGGACCAAACCGGCGCGTCGAGCTTTACGGCACCCAAGAAGTCGCCAAAGCGGCGCGCCAATTCCTGTTCTAAATCGGGACGGCTCATGGCCATGAGCGCCTTTGCGCGGCTGGTCTTTTCAGACCAGACGATATTGGCGCGATTATGCATCAGCGGCAGAATGGCGAATGGGCCGGTTGGCAAGAAATATTCGTGCGCCACCCCTTGATGGGCGTTTTCCATCGCAACGGTGGTCACGATCCCGGTTTGATCATACGAACAGCCGTAGGTGCGAATGCCCGCTTTTTTGCGCACAAAAGACCCGCGACCATCTGCGCCGACGATGACTGGAGCAGTTAGAACTTTGCCAGACTTTAGGCGCGCAGAGACTTGGCCCGTGCCAATTTGCAGATCCTCAATCTCGTCGGGTGCAAAGCGCATGATACCAGAACGGGTGGCGACTTCCTTGTCGAGTGCCAAGCGGATGCGGCGGTTCTCAATCATCCAGCCGAGAGGCTCATCGCCTGTCCCCGTCTCGCGATGGTCGAAGTGGAGCGTGAGAGACGAGGGGCCGCCTCGGCGTGATGAGCTACCAATCCGACCGTCCGAGACCAAAATCTGGTCAATCGGCTGCACTTCGCCGATGTGACGGGCAACGCCCAAGCTTTGCATCATCCGGTACGTTGCAAACCCCATGGCCGTAGCGCGCCCATCGAAGCTTTCTTCCAAAAGGTCGGCCGCGGGTAGGCGGTCGATAACGGCGGCCTTCAGCCCACCTTGGTCGAGTGCCAAGGCTAGCGTGAGGCCAACAAGACCACCGCCAGAAATAAGGACGTCGAATTCATCGCTGGTTTGGGCCATCAGGCAGTCTCAGCAAAGAAGTTATTGGCATCTGTAATCAAGGCTTTAGCTGCAGCGGCAACAATCTTACCGCCTTGCTCTGGCGTAG
This sequence comes from Hyphomonadaceae bacterium, assembly GCA_040383035.1. Classification (GTDB taxonomy): domain Bacteria; phylum Pseudomonadota; class Alphaproteobacteria; order Caulobacterales; family Aquidulcibacteraceae; genus Aquidulcibacter. Next base: position 2,164 of record JBEIEG010000123.1, read on the forward strand.
ACTGGGTCGGGTCAGAGCCAATGCGGCCATCGGCAAAGCGGCGGCGATAATCTGCTGCATCACGGATCGGGCCATTGGGCGCGATCTTCGGCTCCAGCACAAGTTTCGCCAGATCTGCCCGTTCGGGATAGGCCCAATAGGTGACCGCTACTTCAGAAGCAGTACCGTGCGAGCCATGGCCGACGGGATACATGTCGAGGCACAGCCGTTCGATGCCGGGCAATTCCCACCAGTTTTTCAGCATATGGGCAAAGGGGGCAGCCTCACCGCGCAGCGAATAAGGCGCGTAGGTTTCAGCAAAAGCAGCTTGGATGGTCGCGACATTGCCACCATGGCCATTGACCCAATAAAGCCGGTCAAAACCAGCGCGCGTCAGGCTGGCCGTCCAGTCGACGATGGTAGCAATCATGGTGGAGGGTCTCAGCGTCATAGAGCCCGGAAAACCCATATGGTGCTGGGCCATACCAATCGAGAAAGGCGGGGCAATCAAAAGGTTACCTTGCTTTTCAGCTTCGCGCGCGATGATATCTGGGCATAAAGCATCGGTGCCGATAAGGCCGGTTGGGCCATGCTGCTCATGGCTGCCAATGGGGATGATGATCCCGCGGTTGCCTGCTTTCAGCCGCTGATCGATTTCGGGCCAGGTGGCTAAAGACAAGAACATATGGGATTCCTTTTTTGCGGTTAGTAGTAGTGAGCGCGCACGTGGTCGACTGTAGCGCGGCCTTTCCGACTTGTCAGCTAACCTAAAAGAGCTTGACCCAAGTGGTGGCCAGAAACCCACGCCGATTCAACGCGTGGACCAGCCAGCCAGTCCCCACACGCACCAATGCCTTGATCTCTATCATAAAGATAACCCGGTCCATGGCTGGTCTCGACCCGGGCATACCGCCAACGATGGGCCGATTGGACAAGTGGGGTTGGCAGGGGGCCTGCTATTTTTGCCAGTTCTTTAAGAAGCAATGCCGCTATCTGGTCTGTGCCTTCTTCCAAATGCGCGATGGACCAATCGGCGTGACCATGAACGACATAGGTCGCAGGGCCGGTGCGGCCAGGCTGGTTTACGCCTGCCGATATCACATCCAACACAGGGTGGGCGTCAAAGCGCGCCATGTCCCAGTCAATCTTTAGAGGTTTTTCAAACGCAAACAGGCCTGCCCAACACGGCAACGAGCGCACAGCTTTTGCCTTTACCGCAATCGCTGGCGTATGGGGTGCCAATAAGTCACCCACCTGTTCTGCGGGAACCGCGCAGACAACTTGGTCAAATAGTCCCAGAGTCTCGCCGGATTCACCATGAACCTGCCAAGCGCCTTTCCGACCCGATAGGCCGCTGACGCGCATCCCCCAGGTGGTATTCAGGCCGACCGCAAGGCCACGCACAACGCCATTCATACCCGGTGTGCCGACATAGCGGGGCTCGTCGCCTAATGCGTGCTGCTTGCCTTTGCTGTCAAAGCGCACAAATTCGCCCTGCCAAAGACCGACTGCGCCTTGTGCCTCCAGTGCCGAAATCGCCCTTTGAAAGTTTGCGTCTCGCTCGGTAAAAAACTGTGCGCCATGGTCGAAACTGGCTTGGCCAAAAGGGGTCTCGACGCGGCGGGTCGACATGCGCCCACCTGGGCCCCGGCCTTTATCGAACAGCGAAACTTGATGACCAGCCGCCGCCAGCGCGTTGCCGCAGGCAAGTCCGCTAATCCCCGCACCGATAATCGCAAAGCTGCCCACTCGATATTCCTCTTACTTCTAGGCCAAAACAGGACCATTCCTCGAGCGCGAGACTTAGAACGCAACCAATCAACGGACAGTAAATTGTGCAGGTCGTTTTTCCATAAAGGCTGCAAACCCTTCTTTGAAGTCCGCGCCGGTAAAGCTTGCGCCAAATAGGGCACGGCTGGCTTCTGCGTCGTCACACCCACCGCGTAACATGGCCAGAATCTGCTTCTGGGCGCGGATTGAATAGACCGAGGCCGCACTGATTTTGGTTGCATAGTCTGAAGCGACCTCAGCTAGTTCTTCGGCTGCAACCAGTCGGTCAATGAGGCCGCTGGACAAGGCTTCTGCACAGTCGAGCAAGCGACCGGTGAAGAGGATGTCTTTGGCTTTGGAAAGCCCGACCGCTTGGATTAAGCGACGCGTGTCGCCCGCGCCATAGACGAGGCCGAGCTTCGCCGGCGTCACGCCATAGCGGCTTCCCACCACGCCGATGCGTAAGTCGCAAGCCAATGCTAGGCCACAGCCACCGCCAACGCACGGGCCTTCGATCAAGGCGATCACAGGCTTTGGACAATCTTCCAATGCCTTCATTGCGCTCTGTATTTTCTCATCATTTTTAAGCGCCGCTTCGGGTGTAGCATAAATCTGCGGCATTTCTGCAATGTCTGCCCCGGCTGCAAAGACACCGCCAGCACCGCGCAAGAAGAGCAGTTTGATGTCAGGGTCGGCGACAGCTTCAGCGACACAAGCGGGCAAGGCCGCCCACATCTCAACCGTCAGCGCGTTGCGTTTGTCTGGCCTGTTGATCCAAAGGGTGGCAGAGTGATTGGCGTGGCGCTGCAGAAGGATGAGGTTTTCCACGGGAAGCCCTTGTCAGAGAGATAGGATATATCTTTTACTAGTGCAGCTTAGACCTCTTTGGTCTGCTTCAAAAGGGATTCTGCATTATGGATACAATCCGAACCGGCATGCCGCTTTTGGCCCGTCACGAAGGTGAATGGGTCGGCGAATACATCCACGTTGACGCCAATAATGTTGAGCTGGATCGCCATGCCTCCCATCTGCAATGCAAGTTTCAGGATGATGCGACCTATCCCTATTATCAGATCAATACCTACACTTGGCCCGATGGCCGTCGCGAAGAAGTTCATTTCCCCGCGACCTATAAAGACAAACAAATTTGGTGGGACACCGAACGCATCTTTGGCCGGGCTTGGGAAATTGACGACAAGACCGTTGTGTTGACTTGGACCCGCAAAGACAGCCCCGGCACTTATTTGTATGAGATGATCCAATTGTCTGACGACGGCAATGATCGTGGCCGCACATGGCATTGGTTTGAAGAAGATAAACTGGTCAAACGCACTTGCATCAAAGAGCGGCGTGTGAAGTAAGTCTTTCTCTTTGCCCACGCGCCTGAGGAGTTAACATGGGCCTCTATGACGTGCTTGTTTATGTCCATGTTTTGGCCTTTGTCTTCTGGCTAGGCGGCGACCTTGGCGTTGCGATTTTGGGTTCAGCCTTTCGCAATCGGTCGAAGCCGCTTGCAACAAGGCTGGAGATTCTTAGGCTGTTAGGCGTCGTCGATATGGGGCCACGCACGGCTTGGGTCGTGATGGTACCATTATCTGTGACATTGGTTGCCGTGGCGGGCTATTGGGACTTGCCCAATTGGGCGCTTTGGCTGGCTTGGCTTGTTGGTGCGGTTTGGATGGGCCTGACGTGGTCTATCCATTTGATGGCCGGACAATCGATCGTGCCGCAACTGAAGCGGATTGAGTTCTGGCTAAAGCTTGCCATCACCGCCTTTTATGCAGCCATCGGCATCACCTCGTTACTGGGTTGGGGACCTCTTACTGAAAGCTGGTTGAGCCAAAAAGCGTTTGTTTTTGCTGCCATCTTTGGGGCGGCAATCATGATCGACGTTGCTGGTCGTCCTGTCGGTCCACTCTTGCTAGCCGTGATTGAAAAAGGCTCCAGTGATGAGACAGAAATCCCGCTACGTCGGGCGATGGACCGTGCTCGCTTGTGGGTGTGGCTGACCTATGCTCTGCTGCTTGTCATTGGCTTTTTGGGAACCGTGAAGCCGACTTAGCGCAACGCCCGACTTTAGGAACCAGCTACCGTGTCCTTCCAAGCCTATCTCGACACCATTCACAAAAAAACGAGGCTAACACCTGCAGACCTTCGCCGCTTAGCGGATAAGCAGGGATGGACAGAAGGTGGTGCGCTCACGCCCTCTACCAAAGCGGGTGCCATCGTGGCTTGGTTTAAAGAGCATCATGATCTGGGTCATGGCCATTCCATGGCCGTCTTTGCCCTTCTCAAGGGTGCAAAGAAAGAAGGAGATGCCTAAATGACCGACGAACGCACACTCAAAATCATCCGGCATCTCAAAGCGCCGCGTGCTTACGTTTGGCGCTGCTGGTCGGAGGGCTCACTCCTCAAGCAATGGTATTGCCCCAAGCCGTGGACGGTTTCCATTGCCGAGCTTGACGTGCGTCCAGGCGGGGCCAGCTATATCGTCATGAATGGTCCGGCAGGAGAAGAAAATCCCATGCACGGCCAATATGTTGAGGTGGTTGACGGCTATAAGCAAACTTTCACGGATGCTTATGTTGGCGATTGGGTGCCCGGCTCTGGCGCACCCTTTATGACCGGTTATGTGATCTTGAGCGACGCACCAGATGGCGGCACGCATATGGAGTGGGGTGCGCGGCACTGGAGTGAAGAGTCCAAAAAGCAACACGAAGCGATGGGCTTTGAAGCCGGCTGGAATGCCGCCGCCGATCAATTGGATGCGTTAGCCCTGACCTTATAGAGCAGAGGTCACTTTAAACCCGGACAATTCCCTCGCGGATCAGGCTGCGGGCTGTGTCTGTGATCGAGGTACGGACGTCGCGTGGAGCCCAGCCCAGCAAGGTTTTGGCCTTGGTATTGTCGGCCATCCGTACCTTGTCGAGCTCAAAGGCGACCCCTCTGATAACAGGATCGAAATTGGCGATGATCCGCACGAGCCAGCTCGGCAGGCGTCCAGTAGGGGCTTTGCGGGCTTGCGTTCCCATATCTTCGCGCAAGACGCGCGCCACATCTTCCACCCAATAAAAATCACAGGCCGCCAAAAAGCGTTCACCAGCGGCCTTTTCATGGGTCATGGCGCGGATGTGCAGATCTGCTACGTCGCGCACATCTACGAGCGAGAAGCCCAAGCGTGGGCTGCCGGGGAAGTCGCCATTTAGTAACTTTTGCACCAAGAGAATGGAGGTCGAGAAGTCAGGTCCAAGAATTGGCCCCAGAACGGCGCTGGGGTTGATGGTGCTAAGCTCTAATTTACCGCCTTCGGACTTCATAAAGTCCCAAGCAGCGCGTTCAGCGATGGTTTTGGAGCGGATATAAGCACCTGTGTCGGGGCTGGTTTCGTCGGTCCAGTCTGCTTCGGTATAGGGCTTGGAGCGTGGCCCGCTTTGACCATAGGAGATGGCCGCCATGGACGAGGTCATCACGACCCGCTTTACCCCTGCATCGCGGGCAAAACGGAGTGCCCGCAAAGCCCCTTCACGGGCCGGGCCGATCAATTCATTCTCGTC
>JBEIEG010000124.1:0-7441 GCA_040383035.1 Hyphomonadaceae bacterium
AAAATCCGGCTGCCTTGATTGAGGCTATGGCATATAAAGACCTGCATGTGGTGACGCTGACCATCACAGAAAAAGGCTATCACCTCGACCCGGCGACTGGGGCCTTGCGGATGGCGGACCCCGCCATTGCCGCCGATCTTGCCCGGCCTGATGCGCCTGCCACCGCACCTGGTCTTTTGGTTGCGGGCTTAGCAGCCCGTCGCGCACGCGGCCTGACCCCGTTCACCGCTTTGTCCTGCGATAATCTGCCCGACAATGGCGGAAGGTTGAAACAAGCGGTGTTGGACTTTGCCCGCGCCCAAGACCCTGCCCTTGCTGATTGGATTGAGCGGCATGGCGCTTTCCCTGCCAGCATGGTCGACCGCATTGTGCCCGCCACCACACATGACGATCTTACCCAATTTGAAGCTAAGTTTGGTGTGCAGGACTTAGGCCTCGTCAAGACGGAGCCCTTCACACAATGGGTAATCGAGGATCATTTTGCCGGGGAACGACCCAATTGGGAGATAGCTGGCGCGCAGGTCACAAAGCGCGTCGCGCCATGGGAAATGGCGAAGCTGCGCCTGTTAAACGGCGCACACTCGGCTCTTGCATATCTAGGCGGTTTGGCAGGCTATCAAACAATCGACCAAGTTTTGGCAAATCCTTCGTTTGAACGCTTTGTCGACCTACTCCAAGATGAAGCCCAAAGCACGCTAACCGCGCCGCCGGGCCTCAATCTCGCAAGCTATCGCACCGACCTGAAGCGGCGCTTTAAGAATGCCGCCTTGATGCATAAGACCTTTCAGATCGCCATGGATGGCTCGCAGAAATTGCCGCAGCGCTTGTTGGCGACGATTGAGATGCGGATGTCGCGTGGCCAAGACTTTGCCTGCCTCGCGCTCGCCGTCGCTGGCTGGATGCGCTGGCAAGCGGGCGTCGATGAAAAGGGCCAGCCCTATGAGGTGCAGGACCCCTTGGCGGCTGAAACGCGGGCGCTTTATCACAAGGGCCAAACCGGCTTTGAGAAAGCGGAGAGCCTCTGTTCACTCGAGGCCGTCTTTGGGCCAAATCTGTCACGTGAACCCCGCTTTGCAGACGCGGTCGGGGCAGCACTAGACGCCCTCCTACAACAAGGGGCACGCGCAACTGTCGAAGCCCTCGTCCTGAGAGAGGCTGCACTATGAAAGTCCTACGCCTAACCGAAACCGATGATGTCGGCATTGCTTTGACAGCCCTGACAGCAGGCGACGCGCTCGGCATCGGCGACCTCCGCGCACTGGAACCCATTGCGCCTGGTCACAAAGTCGCGTTGCGCCGGATTGAGGCAGGGGCTGCCGTCGTCAAATATGGCGCAATCATTGGCCAAGCCTCGCAGACGATTGCGGCTGGCTCCCATGTTCACAGCCATAATCTGGGTTTTGTTGCGAGCAGTCTCGAAGCAGCCATCGGCAGTGACTTGAGAGCTCTGCCCGCCGTCCTGACCCCGCGCACGTTTGAGGGCTATCACCGCGCCGACGGCCAGATTGGGACGCGCAACTACGTCGGTATCCTGACGTCGGTGAATTGCTCAGCCACAGTGGCCAAACGAATTGCGGCCCATTTCCATGACGACCGCATGGTGGAGTTCGCCCATGTCGATGGCGTCGCCGCCTTCACCCACACAACTGGCTGCGGCACCGCCAGCACGGGGGACGGGGTTGATAATCTGCAGCGTACTTTGGCGGGCTATGCGCGCCACGCCAATTTCCATTCCGTCGTCATCATCGGACTGGGGTGTGAGGTCAATCAGCTTGACCGCTTGGTCGAAGACATGGGCCTCACCCGCTCAGATAGACTGCAGACCTTCACGATCCAAGACGTTGGCGGCACGGCGCGGGCAATTGAGCATGGGCGCGGACTGGTGCAAGAGCTTGTGCAAGAGGCCAATCAAGCGCGCCGCGCGACCGCACCCATCAGCGCCTTGACCCTTGGCCTGCAATGCGGGGGCTCAGACGGTTGGTCTGGCGTGACGGCGAACCCGGCCCTAGGTGCTGCAAGCGACCTGTTGGTCGCCCATGGCGGCACTGCCATCCTGTCTGAAACCCCTGAAATCTATGGTGCGGAATATTTGCTGCTTCAACGCGCCAAAAACGGTGAAGTCGCTCAATCCCTCAAAGATCGATTGGCTTGGTGGGAAGATTATGTTGGCAAGCATGGTGCCAGCCTCGATAACAACCCCTCACCCGGCAATAAGGCTGGCGGCCTCACCACCATTTTGGAGAAATCGCTCGGTGCAGTCGCCAAAAGCGGTTCCACACCCCTCAATGGCGTCTATCGCTACGGGCAAGCCATCACCGAAAAAGGCTTTGTTTTCATGGATAGTCCGGGCTACGACCCGTGCAGCGCGACAGGCCAGATTGCCGCCGGCGCAAACCTGATCGCCTTTACCACCGGGCGCGGCAGCGTATTTGGCTCTAAACCGAGCCCCTGCTTGAAACTGGCCTCCAACCAAGCCCTCGCCCGCCATATGGATGAGGATATGGATATTGATTGCTCGCCCATCCTATCGGGCGAAAGCATTGAGGCGGCCGGTGCCCGCATTTTTCAGGCGCTCATCGAAACTGCCTCTGGCAAGCCAACGAGCTCAGAAGCTTTGGGCCTTGGTGACGAAGAATTTGTGCCCTGGCAAATTGGGGCTTTTCTTTAAGGAATTAGCGGAAACTCCGCCTCAACCCCATAAAGATTTGAGCCCTTTTTCGAGATATGGCTAGCGTAAAGGTAAAAGCGGTCGGCCGTCCACGGCCCTGCTTTGAACAAATTATGGCGCGCTTGATAGGCATTGACCGCCTCCAAACTATGGCCATCTTGCAGATAGCAAGTGGTCACATGGGGGGTATAGGCGCGAGTATCTGGGGCGAGGCCAATTTGCCGACAGGCCCGCTCGCAGGCCCGTTGCAAGTGGGTAAGAGCTTCATTTGGGGCGACGCCCATCCACGCCGCATGGGGCTTTGAATTGCCGAAAAAGCCCGAACCCTGCAGGGCCAACTCAAATGGTGCGACGCGGATATCGGCCAACGCCAAGTCGAGGTCGGCGGCTTGGGCTTCATCCACCTCGCCCACAAAGCGCAAGGTGATGTGCAAATTATCCCGCTTGCTCCACGACGCCCGCTCAAGCCCGCTTTGGGTTTTCTGCACAGCTCCCGCAATCGCGTCGGGCAAGGGCAGGGCAACAAAGAGGCGCAGCATTGGCTTGGCCGAACTTAGGGGCAAGGATTGGGGATGGTCGAGTGCAGGGTCTCGACCGCAGCTTCAAGCTCTGGCGTCCAAGGCTTGTCGAACGCTTCAATCGCGTGGCTCAATTGGTCCATTGTGGTGGCCCCGATGATGACGGATGTCATGAATTCCCGCGTGGCGCAGAACTTCAGTGCCAATTGCACCGGCGTCATGTCATGGGCCGCCGCCAGTTCCATATAGGACTTGATCGCAGGCTCTGCCCCCGGCCCCTGATAGCGCTGACCACGCTCAAACAAGGTTGTGCGGGCTCCGGGTGGGCGCGCGCCGCCCAGATATTTGCCAGTCAAGTAGCCCTGCGCCAACGGCGAATAAGCCAGCAGGCCGACATTCTCGCGCATGGCGACTTCGGCAAGGCCTGTTTCAAACGTGCGATTAACGAGATTATAGGCGTTCTGGATCGTCGCAATGCGCGGCAGGCCATTGCGCTCTGCCTCTTCGACAAAGCGCATCACGCCCCAAGCGGTCTCGTTCGACACGCCAATATGCCGGATCGCACCCTTCTGGACCCAAGGGTCTAACGCGGCCAAGACATCTTCGAAAGCGGTGTAGTCATCCTTGTAATCGCGATAGCCCCAACCGCCGAACATATTGACGCGGCGGTCAGGCCAATGGATCTGATAGAGGTCGAGATAGTCGGTCTGCAGGCGCTTGAGGCTCTTTTCAATCGCCTCATCAATATTGGCCTTATTGACGCGGGAGCCCTCGCCCGAGTCGCGGAACCAATTCATCGGTGAACGGCCAGCCACTTTCGAAGCCAAGAAAATCTTATCACGCGTGCCGCGTGCCTTCATCCAGGTGCCAATGATGCGCTCAGTCGCGCCAGTTGTTTCTGGGCGCGGGGGAATGGCGTAAAGCTCTGCCGTATCAAAGAAGTTGATCCCGCGCTCAAAGGCATAGTCCATTTGGGCATGGCCTTCGGCTTCGGTATTCTGCTCGCCATAAGTCATGGTGCCGAGGCAAATCAGCGGGACAGACAGGCCAGTGCGGCCGAGCGGTTTCATGATCACGGGGTGAGTTCCTTTAGACGGCGAGCAGGGTTTAGGGGCGCTTGGGCTTTAGACCAAATGATTTTGCCACAAAGGGCACGAGGCGGGCGGCAATCCGGTCGGCACCCACCGGGTTTGGATGGATCCCATCAGCTTGGTTCAGAGCGGGGTTCAAGGCTACCCCTTCTAGCACAAAAGGGTCCAACGCGATCTTATGTTTGCGAGCAAGGCTTGGGTAGATGGCATCAAAGCGCGCCCGATAATCCGCACCCCAATTGCTGGGCGCGCGCATGCCTAATAATACGACCTTTAAGCCACGGGCCTTCGCGCGCGTGATCATGGTATCAATGTTTGTCTTGGCATCTTCCGGGCTGCGCCCTTGCAACATGTCATTGGCCCCAATGGCGAGCAGCACGGCATCGGTCCCTCTAGGCACAGCAAAGTCAAACCGCGCCAAGGCCCCTGCGGTGGTGTCACCCGAAAGGCCTGCATTGGCGATACGCAGATCATAACCGGCAGCCTTCAAACGGGCTTCCAGCCGTGCCGGGAAAGCTTCACTACGCTTCACGCCAAGGCCTGCCGTCAAAGAATCGCCAAAGGCCACGATCGTAAAAGGTTTTGGCCGCGCCGCTTTGCCTGTTTGGGCGGCAGCCTCTTGCCCCGCCAGCACCAATGCAGCGCTACCGGTCACAAAGGCTCGACGGGTGGTGAAAATAAGGGGCAAGTGCAGCATGACGCTTATTTAAGCTATAGCACCCATTGCGACAGCCCCTTTCAAGATTATGTGCAGTCTATGACCGAAAACCAAATTGTCCTCTCGCTTCACAATGTAACCTTGTCCCTCCCCGGTGCGGATGGCCCGGTCCATATCCTCAGAGGGATCGACGGCGAGATTAGGGCTGGTGAAATTGTGGCGATCACGGGCAGATCAGGCTCTGGTAAGTCCAGCCTTCTGGCGGTCTCCACCGGGCTGGAACCCGCCAGTGGCGGCTCTGTGAAGCTGTTGGGCACCGAACTTGTAGGCCTCCATGAAGATCAGTTGGCCGCGGTTCGGCGCGGGCGGATTGGGATTGTGTTTCAAGCCTTTCATTTGTTGCCGAACATGACGGCGTTAGAAAATGTCGCCACTGCACTTGAAACCGCCGATATTTCGACCGGCAAGGCTGCGCGCGAGGCCGCTGCCACCGCGCTGGAAAAAGTAGGCCTGAGCCACCGGCTCAAACATTATCCAAGCCAGCTTTCCGGCGGCGAACAGCAACGCGTCGCGGTGGCGCGCGCCACGGTGATCCAGCCCAAATTGATCTTTGCTGACGAGCCAACTGGCAATCTCGACCAAGCGGCCGGGCAATCGGTACGCGACTTGCTGTTTGATGCTGCACGCAGCCAAGGGGCGGCTCTGGTGCTGGTCACGCATGAAGCCAGCTTGGCCGCCGCCTGCGACCGGATTGTGCACTTGGAAGATGGGAAGGTCGCTTCGTGACGCGCTGGTCCTATGCGTTCAACATTGCCGTGGCTGAGCTGCGCAGCGGCATTAAGGGCTTCCGCCTATTTCTGGTTTGCCTCGCGATTGGCGTTGCTGCCATTGCCGCAGCAGGCAGCATGGCGCAGGCCTTTCGGTCAGGCCTTGACGCAGAACAGAGGCGAATCTTGGGGGGCGACTTTGTCCTGAACCTTCGCCAGCGCACGCCAAGTGCGGACCAATTGACCTTCTTCAGCCAGCGCGGTGTCACCTCCCTCGCCATAGACAGCAATACGATGGGGACCTCCGGCGATATTCGTCGCCTGATCCAATTGCGCGCGGTGGATGAAGTTCATCCGCTAGAAGGCAGTGTCACCTTGGCCCCGCAACAGCCCTTGCAAGACTTGTTGGCCGAGAAGGATGGCGTTTGGGGAGCGGTAGCTGAGCAGGCCTTGCTCGACGCATTCAAGCTAAAAGTAGGCGATGAGATCGCTTTGCCCTATGGCAAGGTGCAAATCCGTGCAGTTCTATTGAAAGAGCCAGATGCTCTGGGTCGTGGCTTTGCCTTTTCGCCACGCCTGATGGTGTCGACGGCGGCGTTAAAGCCCCTCAATCTGGCCCAATCGGGTGCCCTCTTCTCTTCAGCGCTCCGGGTGAAATTGAAAGATGCGGGTTCGGCAGCGGCCACCAAAGCGGCCTTCGACAAGGCGTTTCCAAACGACAAGGCGTCCCTGCGGGACAAGGCCCGCTCGGCCGAAGGCTTTGATCGCGCGCTGGACCGAGTGGAGCTCTTCTTATCGTGTGTGGGCTTTGCTGCCCTTCTGGCAGGGGGCCTAGGTGTCGCGGGTGCTGTGCGCGGACATTTGCAAACGCGGCGCGGCTCCATTGCCATTTTAAAAGCAATGGGGGCTTCCGGTGGCGACGTGCGTTTAGCCTACGGCCTACAAATCTTATGCTTAGCGCTTTTGGGTGCGCTTCTAGGTGTCGTGATTGGCGGGTCTGCCCCCTTCTTGACCTCGTGGGCCTATGGCAGCGCCTTACCGATCCCGATTGAGCTGACCTTGTTTCCTAAGCCCTTGGCGTCAGCCGCAGGAATTGGGCTTTTATGCGCCTTTGCTTTCGCCGCGCCACCCTTGGGTGCCGCGCGCGCAACCCCGCCCTCCCATCTACTGCGCGGTGGTGGTGGCGATAGCCCGACGCCCTTGGCAGAGCGCATTGCAGCTATGGTCGGCCTTGTAGCGCTGGCCGGTCTCTTTGCGCTAACGAGCCCAGATCCCGTGATGGCGATTTTGCTGGCGATTGGCGCAGGCCTTGGCTGGTTGGCGTTTTACGGATTGGGCAAAGCCGCGCAAATCATCGCCCATCGTGCGCCGCGCCCCGGTGGCGCTTGGGGATTGGGGCTTGCGGCACTTGGTGGCCCGGGTTCACTTGCACCCGCTGCAGCGCCTGCCCTAGGCTTAGGCCTCGCGCTCTTAGTGGCACTTGGACAAATCCAATCAAATTTGGTGGCACAAGTACGCGATACAGCCCCAGCCAAAGCCCCAAGTGTGGCCTATACTGAAATCCCTGATCTCAAGGCCTTAGAGTTTGATGCTTTGGTCAAGGCCACGGTCCCTCGCCTCAAGCCAGAGGATTACGCCCGCACGCCGGTGATGACGATCCGGGTCATCTCTCTCAATGGCCAAGAGATCGATGTGGAGAAGGTCAAGCCGTCTGAGCGTTGGTTTGTCGAACAAGAAAT
>JBEIEG010000125.1:0-7363 GCA_040383035.1 Hyphomonadaceae bacterium
CAAGCCCCTATTTCCTTAGAGGCTTGTGACAGCATTTACCACCAAGATTTCGCCTTAGCGTTGAAACCAGACTGTGCTTCGAGAACGCCAGCAACCGCAAACACGGTCTCTTCGTCTAAGGCCCGTCCAATGACTTGCAACCCCAGTGGGAGACCTTGAGAATCGAGCGCCGCAGGCACCGAAATACCTGGGAGTCCTGCGAGGTTAGCCGTCACGGTGAAGACATCGTTCAGATACATCTGAATAGGGTCATCACTCTTCTCGCCTAAGCCAAACGCTGCCGATGGCGCGGTTGGGGTCAAGAGTGCGTCGCATTTCTGCCAAGCCAAGCGGAAGTCCTCAGCAATCCTGGTGCGGACCCGTTGGGCACGCAGGTAATAGGCATCATAATAGCCAGCCGACAGCACATAGGTGCCGATCAGAATGCGCCGCTTAACTTCATTGCCAAAACCTTGTGCCCGGCTCTGCTCATAGACTTCGGTCAAGGTTTCACCCTCGACGCGCGCGCCAAAGCGCATGCCATCGTAGCGGGCAAGGTTGGAGGAAGCTTCGGCTGGGGCTACGATGTAATAGCAGGGCAAAGCGTATTTTGTGTGTGGCAGAGAAACATCGACGATTTCTGCGCCGGCATCCTTCAGCCAAGCGATGCCATCGCTCCAAAGCTTTTCGATAGCCTCTGGCATGCCGTCGACCCGATACTCCTTGGGCACCCCAATCTTCAAACCTTTGACGCCACGGGCGACAGCGGCAGCAAAATCAGGAACAGGGATCTGCAGGCTGGTCGAGTCCTTAGGGTCGTGACCGCACATCGACTCCAACAGGAGTGCACTGTCCAAAACCGTCTTGGCAATTGGACCCGCTTGATCGAGCGAGCTAGCAAACGCGACAATGCCAAAGCGGCTGGCGCGGCCATAAGTTGGCTTGATGCCAACAGTGCCGGTAAAACTTGCAGGCTGACGGATCGAGCCACCCGTGTCGGTTGCCGTAGCACCTAAGCATAAATCTGCGGCAACTGCCGCAGCTGACCCGCCAGAGGAGCCGCCAGGAGTCAACGAAGCATTGGCACCGTCCTGGCGCTTCCAAGGGTTGACCACAGGCCCAAAGCGGCTGGTCTCATTGGAGGAGCCCATGGCAAACTCATCCATATTGAGCTTACCCAACATAACTGCACCATCGCGCCACAATTGGCTTGTGACCGTGCTTTCATAAGTTGGCTTGAACTCACCCAAAATGTTGGAACAGGCGGTAGCGCGCACACCTTCGGTGCAGAACAAATCCTTGATGCCCAGCGGAATGCCTTCCAAGCGACCAGCCTTGCCGTCCTTCAAGCGCGCATCAGACGCAGCGGCCATTGCAAGCGCTTTCTCAGGCGTCGTGACAACATAGGCATTAAGATGTGGATTAGCAGCTTCGATGGCGGCATTAAATGCCGTGGCCAGTTCGACTGCCGAAAAGGCTTTCGACGCCAAACCGTCGCGGGCTGCGGCTAGGGTCAGCTCAGTCAATTTGGTCATTTATTCAACCACCTTTGGAACCACAAAGAAGCCGTCTGCGCTACGCGGCGCATTGGCGACGATTTTTTGCGAGTTGCCGCCATCGGTCACAACGTCGTCGCGCAGTGGCAGCGTTGTTTCCACAGCGCTTGTCATCGGCTCAACACCCTCAACATCGACTTCATTGAGCATCTCAATCCAGCCGAGGATCGTGTTCAGTTCTCTAGCCAAGCTTTCAAGGCGGGAATCAGGTTCGTGAATGCGCGCCAATCTGGCGACACGCCGCACGGTGTTTGCGTCTACTGCCATGGGTTGAAGGTCCTTATTGTAGACTTGTCGCTAACGGCTCATGCCGCCAAGAGCAAGGATTCAGGCCAGTAAGCGCGCCATTCGATGGCAGAGAGAACAGCATAGGAGGCGTCATCGCCATTTAGTTATCCCCCGTCCAACGCAGGGGATTATAATAACGGTTCAATTCGCAAAAAAAGATCGCCACCCACCTTGGGATGAAAGAAAAAATTGTGACAGGCAAGAGCCTTACCTACTCGGGGCAACAGCGCGGATTGGGACCTCCCGCCTTATCGGCACACATAGGTGCTGATATCGGTTATGTTCAGACCTTCCCTACAGCTGCTTGCATGTTGTGAGTGGCTGCTTTGAGCCTCTGTCCGCGGCACGAACATTACCAGACTGGCCAAGATGATCCATAAAGCCAACGAGTGTGCGACTTCTTTCATAGTTTGCTCCAGTAGCCTCAAGTCAGTCTTGTTCATTCGGCTTCACGAGATGCTACTCTATCTGAACCGTTTCAAATTGTTGAATGCCGCATGTTCTAGATGTGATTCCAACATAATCCCTAAATGCTATCTGCGTAGCGGAAAGAAACTGAATTGTCTTGACGATGCCCTGCATACAGGATGTGCATGACGCTTTTTTATGCGCTATCTTTTTTGTCCATCACCTATGGTCGTTGCCCGAATTTTCTGCCACATAACGCTATGACCACATCTTCTCCGAGCAATCCCGTGCCTGGTAAGCGGGCTACATCTGGCTTTATCTTTGTTTTTATTACAATTACTTTGGATATGCTGGCGCTGGGCATGATTGTTCCTGTATTGCCCAATCTGTTGAAAGACATGACGGGCGGAGACGTGGGTGAAGCTGCCCATATGATCGGAATTTTTGGGTTTTTCTGGGCTCTTATGCAGTTCATCAGTATGCCGATTCTGGGTGCTTTGTCGGACCAGATCGGACGCAAGCCTATTCTGTTGATATCGAACTTTGGACAAGCGCTTGCAAATTTAATGACGGTATTTGCGCCTGGCTTTTGGGTCTTGCTCTTATCGCGCACTCTGTCCGGCGCGGTAAGTGCAGTGGGTTCTGCCGCCAATGCCTATGTAGCCGACAGCGAACCAGTTGAAACACGGGCGCAAAAGTTTGGCATGCTGGGTGCGGCCTTTGGCTTGGGCTTTATTCTAGGCCCAGCAATTGGTGGCTATCTCGGGCAGATTGACTTGCGGCTCCCATTTTTAGTGGCAGCCGGGATGTGCACCGCGAACGGTCTATTTGGGCTGTTCATGCTGAAGGAATCTTTGTCGCCTGAAAATCGCAGACCTTTTCGATGGAACAGCGCCAATCCGATCGACTCGCTCCAGTTTTTGGGATCAAACCCAAAAATCTTGAAACTCGCCTTGATCCGCGGTCTGTGCGACTTCGCCCAAGTTGTTTATCCCGCCACATTTGTCCTTTATGGCTTCTACCGCTACGGGTGGGAATCTGATGTGGCAGGGCTTACTTTGGGATTGGTTGGCCTTTGCTCCATGATTGTTCAGGCAGCCCTTGTCGGCAGGATTATCCGCCGTATTGGCGAGGTTTCAACTTTGATTTTGGGGCTGTTGTTGGGCGCTGTTGGCTATGGGCTATATGCTTGGGCACCCAATCAATACATTCTTTGGGCTTCAATCCCGATTGCGTCCTTGGCTGGCATTTATGGAGCAGCCATTCAATCCTTACTAACGCGGCAAATTGGCCCGGACGAACAAGGGCGCTTGCAAGGTGCCGTGGGTGCGGTTCAAGCGGCGACCAGCATGGTCGGCCCACTGGTCTTTACCGCTATATTTGCGTGGTCGGTAGCACCCGTGCGTGAGGCCAGTCTGCCCGGTCTCGCCTTAAGCTTAGCGGCTTTTTGTTTGATCATTGCAACAGGAATTGCGGCTACAGGTGCACGCCAGTTTCGGGCCGATCAAGCCTCAGCAAAGAACTGAACGCGAAGGACTAAACCCGGATCGCCAATGCACGCATAAAAATCTCAGGATCGACATTGCCGCCGCTGCCCGTCACGGCAATCACTTGGCCTTTGGCGGAGACCTTACCTGACAAAACCGCCGCAAGTGCGGCTGCGCCACCTGGCTCTAGGACGATCCGCAGATATTTGAAAGCAAATGCCATCGCATGCAGCACTTCATCATCACTCACCGCGACCCCCTTGGTGCCGACACGCGAGAGGATCTCAAACGTCAATTCGCCCGGGATCTGCGTCATCAAAGCATCTTGGATGGTGCGTGTGCCCGGCTCATTGGCGACGCGGTGACCCAAGGCAAGCGAGCGGGTCAGGTCATCGTGCGAGACAGGCTCGGCTCCGATCAATTGGGTTGCGGGCGAGAGCGCCTCTAATGCGAGGCCAATGCCTGCCGCAAGACCGCCGCCACTCGCACAACTAACCAGAGCATCAAGTTCCAGTCCCAATTCCCTGACTTGATTGATAATTTCGAGTCCACAAGTTCCTTGGCCTGCAATCACGTCGGGATGATCAAAGGGCGGAATCAGGGTCGCGCCTGTCTCTTCAGCGATGGCTGCGCCAATGGCCTCGCGGCTCTCGAGAACGCGGTCATAGATAACAATCTTGCCGCCATCGGCTTCTACGGATTCAAGTTTGCCCTTCGGCGCATCTGAAGGCACCACAATCGTAGCAGACATCCCCAAATGCTTGGCGACATAAGCAATCCCTTGGGCGTGATTGCCGGACGAGAAAGCGACAACCCCCTTGGCACGATCCTCAACCGGTATCTTCAGCATGGCGTTGGCCGCACCGCGCATCTTGAACGCCCCGCGCGGCTGGAGGCAATCGGCTTTGACAAAGATTTGGCCCCCGCTTGCTTGATCCAGCGCATCAGCGCGCAGCAAAGGGGTTACCAAAGCGAGGGGTCGGATGCGGCGATCTGCTTCTAGCACATCCGCGAAAGTGGGTAAGGTCATGTACCCTTCCTCACGCGCCACGCTTTGAAGGTCAAGACCGTGGCTTGGCTCGAGCCGTTGGTTGCGCAGTAGCGGGATCGTCTGGCCAGACATGGCGGGGGTAGCGCGCCTTCATGTCTTTCTTCACATCGTGCCAACCGGCCTTCCAGAACTCTGGCAGATTAGAAGTCACAGCAATCGGACGATGGGCTGGCGAAAGCAATTGGAAGACCAACGGCACCTGCCCTCCCGCCAACATGGGATGCCGCGATAGGCCAAACAATTCCTGCACGCGAACTGCCACCGTTGGCCCCTGCTCAGCCGAATAATCAATTGAATGTCGGGTTTCGAGTGGTGTCTCAAAGTGTGTTGGCGCAGCTTCGGCCAAAGCCTGCCGTTCGGGCCAAGACAATGCGTTTTCAAGCGCTTGAGCTACATCGACATCCGACAAAGCCTTCACCCCGATCAGTGCTGGCATCAACCAAGCCTCAAGAGAGTCTTCAAAGACACCGGGTTTGCCGTGGGGCCATTGGTCTGGGTTGCGGGCATAAAGCCAATGCAAGCGCTCAACGAACGACTTGGCTCGATCAGACCAGTTGAGCTTGTCGATGCCAAGGCTGCGTACAGCGTCGAGCAGGCCTGCTTCAATCTGATCCGCAGTCAACGAAACTGGGCGCTCTTCGAGGACAAGCGCGCCAAGGCGACGTTGGTGACGCCCCTGCATAGTCCCCCGCGCCCGATCAAACTGTGTCTGGGTTCGGGTTTCGATCTGGCTTGCGAAAATCTCTTCAAGATCGGACCGGTCGAGCCGTGCAGCTTCCCCAATTCGCGCATTGGCCGCTTTGCCTTGAAGGGACCCAATGGCCAAAAATTCTGCTGTTGCCAAAGCCTCATGGGCGGGCACTTCCCCGCCACTGCCATTGGCCAAGATGAAGCCACCCCGCCGATCTCGCGCCTTGGCGACACGTTCGGGAAAAGCAAGCGCCAGTGCTCGGCCTGCCAATTCTGCGACGGGTGACTCCTGCGCGCCGACTTGCCGCGCCCAGCCAAGTGCTTGCGCACGGGCTTTATTTGCTCGTGGTGTACGGTCGCGTGCAAACGAGATAAGGCGCTGTTCGAGATCAACGGACATGCCGCCAAGCCCACGCTCACTCAACAGAGCAGCCAAATGGGCAGCGGTACTGCCAAAGCCAAGCTCCCCCGCCCGCACGATCATATGTGCCAATCGCGGTGGCAGGCCAAAGCCCACCAACTTCTTGCCATGCTCAGTCAAACGCGCGGCTTGACCAGCCTGTGGCTCAAGCGCCTCCAAGTCGATGAGAAGCTTGGTCGCTTCTTGCAGGGCCGGGGTTGGAGGTGCGTCCAACCACTTCAGGCTTGCAGGGTCTGAAACGCCGAACGACGATAAGGTCAACATCAAGGGGGCGAGATCTGCCTCCAAGATTTCAGGTCGGTCATAGGCCGGAAACGCGCCCATCTCAGCCTCTTCCCATAGGCGATAGCATTGGCCAGGTGCCGTTCGACCAGCCCGGCCACGGCGTTGATCACAGGCGGCGCGGCTGGCGCGCACCGTCACCAAGCGGGTCAAGCCGCTATCGGGTTCAAAAGCTGCTCTACGCGATAGTCCGGCATCGACAACAATCCGAACGCCTTCAATGGTGAGACTGGTTTCCGAAATTGCTGTTGAAAGAATGATTTTGCGCCGCCCGCCAGCTTGAAGCCGAAGCGCTTGGTCCTGTTCAGCCGGGCTTAGTGAGCCGTGCAAAGCAATGACCGTGCAGGATAAAGCCTCGGCTTTAGCCTGAATGGCGTCAAGGGCGCGGTTGATTTCGGCGGTGCCGGGCAGGAAAACTAAAACATCCCCCGGCCCTTTTGATAAAGCCTTCAGTGCGATGTTGGCCGCTTGTACTTCAATTGGTTGATCTTGGGATCGGCCAACATAGAGGGTCTCAATCGGATAGAGCCTACCGGCGCTCTCGATCAATTCTGCACCACCCAGCTGCGCTGCCAATCGCCCACCCTCAATTGTTGCCGACATAGCAATCAGGCGCAAATCCTCACGCAGTCCCGCTTGAATATCGAGCGCGAGCGCTAGACCCAAATCACCCTCAAGATTGCGCTCATGAACTTCATCGAAAATCACCGCGGCTACATCACCCAATTCAGGGTCTGTCAGCATTCGCCGCGTGAGGATGCCTTCGGTGATAACTTCAATCCGGGTCCGCGCCGTGATCTTCTTATCCAGCCGTACCTGATAGCCAACGGTGTCGCCTACAGTCTCGCCCAACAAGTCGGCCATACGTGCGGCGGCGGCCCGCGCTGCCAAGCGCCTTGGTGCGAGCATCAAGATCTTTTTGCCCGCAGCCCACGGCTGATCGAGCAGGGCTAAGGGCACAGAGGTAGTCTTACCTGCCCCGGGTGGTGCCACCAAGACCGCAGAAGTTTGGGTGCGCAGGACCGCAAGCAAGCGGTCCAGCACGGCAACAATTGGCAAGTCTGGCGGAATGGCCGCCAACATAGCCGCTTATTCTTGATCTGGGTCGGTTGCGACCCCAACGCGCTGCGCGAGCGAGGCTGCCATAAACATATCCAAATCCCCATCCAGTACGCCCGACGTGTCCGACGTCTCAGCCCCG
>JBEIEG010000126.1:0-7348 GCA_040383035.1 Hyphomonadaceae bacterium
CAGCAGCCTAGCGATGGTGTCGGGGTCTTGCGTCGGCTCCACCGTGACATTGGACAGCACGGGGACGATAGGCTTGTGGATGGTGGTTGCAGCAAGCGCCGCGGCCATTTCTTCAGCTGCTGGGGCCATCAAAGGGCAATGGAAGGGCGCGGAGACAGACAATGGGATCGCACGAGCACCCATTTCTTTCGCGGCTGCAATGGCCGCATCCACGCCCTCTTTCGTGCCCGAAATCACAATGTTGCCTGCGTTATTGTCGTTGGCCACAACACAAACGCCGACTTTGGCACCCGCAGCAGCCGCTGCTTCGGCCAAAGCCAAATCCACTTTCGGGCCAATCAAACTCGCCATCGCGCCTAGGCCTGGTGCCACTGCGCGCTGCATGGCTTGACCGCGCAGGCGCAACAGGCGGGCTGCATCGCCAATCGAAAACGCCCCTGCTGCAGTAAGCGCCGAATATTCGCCTAGCGAGTGACCAGCGACAAACGCCGCCCGGTCGACACCGATGCCAAAGTCTGTTCGCAAGACGGTCACGACTGCCATGCTCACAGCCATCAAAGCGGGCTGGGCATTTTCAGTTAGCGTCAGGGTCTCAATCGGCCCCTCTGCCATCAAGCTCGAGAGCTTTTGGCCAAGCGCGTCATCTATCTCTGCAAAGACCTGCTTTGCGGCGGGGAATGCTTCGGCAAGGGCAACACCCATACCGACGCTCTGGCTACCTTGGCCGGGAAATTGGAAAATCAGCATGATTTGGCGTTAGCCTTGCAGACCCGATTAGGCAAGTGGGTGGCAGGAAGGGGCTTAGACAGGATGAGCCCAGCCATCCCAAGCCAGCCAAGCGGCAATGCCCAAAAGAGCTAAGGTAAAGAAGATATTCAAATAGGTGCGGCGCTTGCCAGCGCTCAGCCACGGGCGGAGGCCGCCAGCTGCGAGAACAATGGCCAAATGTACGCCAGTTGCGACCCCAATATGGGTGAGCCCCAGCCACAGGCTTTGCACCCATACCTGTCCGCCACTTTCGTCGACAAAGCGCGGCAGCAGCGTCACATAAAAGAGTGCTGCTTTTGGGTTCAAGATATTGAGGGTTAGGCCGCGCATGAAATGGCGTCCGGCATGGCTTGACGCGTGTTCGGCATCAGCCAACGAGGTTTCTGCGCCGTGTCTGGCCCGCTCAATCCAGGGCTCAAACGCCAGATAGACCAGATAAAGCACGCCCAACCAGCGCAGCCCTGCCAACACCTGGGGTTGGGCGGCCATTAGGGCACCTAGGCCCGCAATCGCTGCAATCAAATAAAGGCATAGGCCAAGGGCAATTCCCAAAACCGCCTGAAGTCCTGCTGCCCTGCCCTTATCGAGGGTCAAAGTCGCCAGCCAAGCCATGTTTGGCCCAGGCGTAAGCTCTAAAAGAGCGACGACCAGCAAAAACTCTATCCAATTAAGTGTCACGCGAACCGCTTCCCATTTTCATTATCGAACAACCAGTTTCGCTGTCATAAATCCTTTGCGCAAGGCCAGATTTGGCGGCCCTACTGCGCGCCACCCCTTCCCTTTTCCACAGATAAGTGCTTTACGCCCCGCTTCATTGATTGCGGTCCGCCCGCATGAGCAACTTTGTGTGCCTAATAAGCTCATCAGCACGAAGAAGCTGCGAAGCGGAACCATCAGGTGGTTTAGTCCCCGCTGAACCATTTGCCGCAGTCCTCTTGGGGCGCATCAAACGGAAATGGATTCTCATGCCGTTCTACGAACATATCATTATTTCGCGGCCAGATATCTCGCCGCAGCAAGTTGACGAACTGGTTGAAGGCATCACTACTTTGATCACCGAAAAAGGTGGCAAAGTTGGTAAAGTCGAATATTGGGGCCTGCGCAACTTGGCTTACCGGATCAACAAAACCCGCAAGGGCCACTATTCGTTGATCAACATCGATGCTCCAGCCGCAGCAGTCCATGAAATGGAACGACTGCAGCGCATCAACGAAAATGTCATGCGCTACATGACCATCGCCGTTGAAGAGCTTGAAGAAGGTCCTTCGCCTATTTTGGCCCGTCGTGAACGCGACGAAAAGAAACAGCGCGCTCGCACTGAAACCAACGGGATGGATTACTGATCATGACTTCCAAGTTCACCATCTCCAACCTGCCATCGCGTCGCCCGTTTGCACGCCGCCGTAAGGTTTGCCCGTTCTCTGGCGATCAAGCGCCAAAGATCGACTTCAAAGATGTGAAGCTGTTGCAGCGTTACTTGTCCGAAAAGGGCAAGATCGTGCCATCGCGCATCACCGCCGTTAGCCAAAAGAAGCAACGTGAACTCGCTAAGGCGATCAAGCGTGCCCGCGTCTTGGCTCTTCTTCCCTATCACGTCGTTTAAGGAGACGCCGACATGGACATCATCCTGCTCGAACGCGTCGGCCGCCTTGGCGGTATTGGCGACATCGTATCGGTAAAGCCAGGCTATGCGCGCAACTATTTGTTGCCGCAAAAGAAAGCTCTGCGCGCTACTGAATCCAACAAAAAACTGTTTGAATTGCAGCGCTCGGTTCTCGAGACCCGCAACGCCGACGCCCGCGCAGCAGCGGAAGCTGCTTCTGAAGGCTTGGCCGGTCAGGCTTTCTTGCTGATCCGTGCTGCTGGCGAAAGTGGCCAATTGTACGGTTCGGTTGCCGCTCGCGACATCGCCGAAGCAGCCAATGCCGCTGGCTTCCACGTTGCACGCAACCAAGTCCAGCTCGACACGCCAATCAAGGCGATCGGCTATCAGACTGTGAAGATCCGTCTTCACCCTGAAGTCGAAGTTGAAGTCTTCATCAACGTGGCTCGCACACCTGATGAAGCTGAACGTCAAGCCAAGGGCGAAAACGTCATCAATTCACAATTTGACGAAGATCGCGTCGCAGCAGCCGAACAAGCCGCTGAGATCGCCGAGAACGCTGTGCAATTAGACGGCTACGAAGTCTAATAGACCGCCCTTTGGGTGCCTAATCTTATCTAAAAAGCCCCGCAGGTTTGCCTGTGGGGCTTTTGTTTGGTCGAGGCACGCCCCTGATCGCCCGACTTGGACAACAATCATAAGGAGAATTTAAGACAATTCGCATATGATTCTCGCATGAGTGATCCGCGCGCATCCGCCAAAGATTTGGAATCTACTGAACTAGTAGCGATCTACGCCCCGATGGCGCGCGCTTATGCATTGATTTTGGGTGTTTATTATATTCTGCTCACAGCAGGTCACCTTCTGGTGCTGAAAGGGAACCTCGCCATTGTGATGGCGTGTCTGGCAGCGACCTCAGGCGTTTTAATCCTGTCACTACGCTTCACACTGTTGCAAAACGTCAAGGATCTCAAAGTTTTGGGGCTGAGCGTTTTCTTAGTGAATGTATTCGCTGTCGCCAATGTCGTCACGCATGCAAGCTATGCCGGTGATGAAATCCAATTTGTTTATTTGCTGATGATTGCCTTTAGCAGCGGAATTCTGGGGCCGACGCTTGGTGTCGTCGGTGTCAGCTTGGCGCTTGTGACAGTAGGGGCGGTCTTCCTGACCATTACTGGCTCCGAAGCCCTGATTGTGACCAAGTTTTTCACGGGAGTAACGGCCGTTGTTGGCAGCCTTGCAGCATCAGTCTTTTTGCACCGTATGGTCCGAAGCCAAGTCGATTTCCGGGTCCAGTCCCAAGATTTGCTTGAGATTGTTGAGCGTGAACGAATTCGGGCTCAAAACATGGCGGATGAAGCCGACTTCGCCAATCGTGCCAAAACAGATTTTCTGGCCAATATGAGCCATGAATTGCGGACCCCCCTAAATGGGGTAGTCGGCATTGCCAATACGTTGGCAGCCACGAAGCTTGATGTTCAGCAAAAGGAAATGGTCGATCTGATCGACGCGTCTGGTCGGACGTTGGCACGCCTCTTGTCAGACATTCTCGACTTCTCGAAAATTGAAGCCGGTAAAGTTGAGATTGAGCGGGTCGCCTTTGATTTGCGCGCCGAACTTGATGCCTCGGCGCTTCTGCTTCAGACCTATGCCGCCGACAAGAAGTTACAATTTGGCGTGACTTATGGGGAGCATGCGCGAGGCTGGTACTTTGGCGACGCGACGCGGATCAAACAGATTGTCGCCAATCTAGTTTCTAACGCCGTCAAATTCACCGACCAGGGTGAAGTCCAAGTCTTCATTAATTGGTCTGAGGCTTCCGAAATCCTCGAGATCAAAGTTTGTGACACAGGCATTGGCTTTGACAAAGAAACTGGACGACGGCTGTTTCAGCGCTTTATCCAAGCAGATACTTCCATCACCCGTCGCTTTGGTGGCACTGGCCTAGGCCTAGCCATTTGTCGCGGCCTAATTGAAGCTATGGGCGGGGGTATGAATTGGGAGTCCGAGCCCGGTGAAGGGTCGACCTTTATTGTTCGCATTCCACTAGAGCGCGAAATGGCTCCAAGCCTGACAGCCTCGCCAGATGCCTCACAAGAGCCTGTTGCGTCAGATACTGATGCACCCCTTCGGATTTTGGCAGCCGAAGATCACCCCACGAACCAGAAAGTACTGCGTCTGATCCTCGAGCCATTGGGCATAGACCTGACGATGTGCGACGATGGGATGGCTGCACTTAAAGCTTATCAATCAAGCCGTTTCGACGTTGTTTTGATGGACATGCAAATGCCGGTCATGGATGGTTTGACGGCAACTCAGGCCATTCGCGAGCATGAAAAAGCGCATCATCTGCCGGCGACGCCAATCGTGATGGTTACAGCCAATGCGATGCGCCAACATCGCGATCAAGCGATTGAAGCGGGTGCCAACAGCCATTTGGCCAAGCCTTTCACGCCAGCCTCCCTGATGGATGCGATCGAAGCAGCGCTTGCCGAAGCGCAAGTGTATGAAGATATGAACGGCGGTACGTCAAAAGCGGTCGAAACAAACAGCCCAACACATCTATCCACAGATGAAAAAATGCTGGGGATGTTCTAGCCTCGTTCTGCGTCGCACAGGTGATTCGCTGCGCGACACCTGAAAGAGTGCGACATGGCTGATGGAAACCTTACCC
This sequence comes from Hyphomonadaceae bacterium, assembly GCA_040383035.1. Taxonomy (GTDB): domain Bacteria; phylum Pseudomonadota; class Alphaproteobacteria; order Caulobacterales; family Aquidulcibacteraceae; genus Aquidulcibacter. Next base: position 5,046 of record JBEIEG010000126.1, read on the forward strand.
CGCTCGATCCGGCACGTGTGTTACGCACGGCTCCACATAACTTGGACGCTGAACAAGCCCTGATTGGGGCTATTCTGGTCGACAACCAAGTCACCAGTCGTATCGGTGACATGCTGAAGCCCCTGCACTTCTATGATCCTGTCCATGGCCGGATTTATGACACCATCACCCGGATGATCCAAAAGGGCTCGCTGGCCGATGGCATCACCCTCCACGCCAAGTTCAGCCAAGACGGTGCCTTAAAAGATATCGGTGGCGCAGCCTATCTTGCAACCTTAGTCGATGCCGCCGCAGACCCCGCTGCAGCCGCTGATTATGGCAAGTTGATCTTCGACTTAGCCGTTCGTCGCGATTTGATCCGAATTGGCTCTGAGATGATGGCCGACGCCACAGATCATGAAGACGGGATGGAGGGTGGGGCTCGCCTGATCGAAACGGCTGAAAAGAAGCTTTATTCGTTAGCGGAAACAGGACAACTCAACCAAGGTTTCAAAAGCTTTGCCGCTTCGCTGGCTGCAACCATCGACATCACTGCAGCGGCGTTCAAGCGGGACGGTCAGCTGATCGGGGTGCCAACCGGCCTGAATGAGATTGACCGGATGTTGGGTGGCTTGCACAAGTCCGACTTGTTGATCCTCGCCGGACGGCCCTCAATGGGTAAAACGGCCTTAGCCACCAATATCGCTTTTAATGCAGCCAAACGCTTCAAGCGTGAAGCACGGCCTGACGGGTCTTTCCAGACGATTGATGGCGGTGTCGTGGCTTTCTACTCGCTCGAAATGTCGGCAGAGCAGCTGACAATGCGTCTTCTGGCGGATTATACCGCCATTGGCTCCGACCGCATGCGGCGTGGCGACCTCGACAAGGACGAATATGCCAAGCTGCGTGAAGCGGCCATCGATCTGCAAAGCCTGCCGCTCTACATTGATGATACAGGCGGTCTGTCGATTTCAGCGCTTGCGGCGCGAGCCCGACGGCTACAGCGTCAGCATGGCCTCGACCTCATCGTGGTGGACTATTTGCAGCTTGTAACCACCAGTGGCTCCAAGCGCTCTGAAAACCGGGTGCAAGAAGTCAGTGAAATCACCCAAGGCCTCAAGGCGCTCGCCAAAGAGTTACAGGTGCCGGTCATTGCGCTCTCACAGCTGTCGCGCCAAGTGGAAAACCGCGAAGATAAGCGCCCACAATTGGCCGACTTGCGGGAATCGGGCTCGATCGAACAAGACGCTGACGTGGTTATGTTCGTGTATCGCCATGCCTATTATCTGGAGCGCCAAGAACCTAAGCCCGGCACGACGGAGCATTTCCAGTGGCAGGAAGAAGTCAGCGAGATGCGCAATATTGCAGAAGTCATTATCGGCAAACAACGCCATGGCCCGATTGGCAAGGTTCGAGTTGGCTTCCAAGCCGAACTGACCAAATTCACCAACCTAGATTCCACCGGGCGTTACGAGAGCTTGGATGACTGATCCAGCCTCAGGCCTCCCACGCCGCAGTAAGCTGAAGATTGATTTGGGGGCTTTGGCCCGCAATTGGGCTTTCTTTGCCGAAAATGCCCAAGGGGCAGAATGTGCGGCTGTGGTGAAGGCCAATGGCTATGGGCTGGGGTTGGCTGAAGTTGCCCAAAGCCTTGCAGATGCAGGCTGTAAAACCTTCTTTGTCGCCCATGCCTTCGAAGGGGATAAAGCCCGTCAAGCCTTGGGCCCTGATCCAGTTATCTATGTCCTTAATGGCGTGATGGCCGACGAGGTTCCGGCATTCTTGGCGGGCAATTTGCGTCCTGTTCTAAACGATGTAGAGCAGGTCCAGTTATGGGCAGAGGCTGGCTTGGGGCATCCTGCGGCTCTGCATATCGACACCGGCATGAACCGCTTGGGCCTCAGCGAAGAAGATGTCGACCGTGCTGAGGAGACGATCTTTTCGTTAAACCTCGCCTTGATCATGAGCCATCTAGCGTGTGCCTCCGACCCTCAGCACCCCAAGAATGGCATGCAACGCGATGCCTTTGTGTCGCTCGCTGCCCGCCTGCCCACGGCCCCACTATCGCTTGCCGCCTCAGCAGGGATTTTGTTGGATGGCGATTTCTGCTTTGATTTGGTCCGGCCCGGCATTGGCCTCTATGGCGGCGGACCATTTGACCAAGATTCGGTCCCCCTAGAGCCTGTAGCCACCCTAGAAGCGCCTATCATTCAACTACGCAATGTTGGGCCAGGAGACACCATAGGCTATGGCGCGACCTGGCAAGCGGATCGTCGTCGCACCATTGCAACGGTGGCTTTGGGCTATGCAGATGGGTTTTTGCG
>JBEIEG010000127.1:0-7335 GCA_040383035.1 Hyphomonadaceae bacterium
CGCGCGACGTCGGCTTATGGCTGCTCGATCAAATACGCAGGCAATTAGTCCTCGGCTTCGGCCAAGCGACGGGCGGTGTCATCGGCGATCAAGGCTTGGATCATCTCATCCAAGCCGCTGCCTTCAAGCAGCGTATCCAGCTTATAAAGCGTCAGATTGATCCGGTGATCGGTCACGCGGCCTTGCGGAAAGTTGTAGGTACGGATGCGCTCTGACCGATCGCCTGAGCCCACTTGGGACTGGCGGCTGGCCGAACGTTCAGCAGCTAGAGCAGAACGCTGCTGCTCATAGAGGCGGGCTTTTAGCGTGCGCATCGCGATGGCGCGGTTTTGGTGTTGTGACTTTTCCGACGAGGTCACCACAATGCCGCTGGGGATGTGGGTCAAACGAACGGCAGAATCGGTTTTGTTGACGTGCTGACCACCAGCCCCGGACGAGCGATAGGTGTCGATCCTGATGTCCTTCTCATGGACTTCAATTTCAACATCCTCGCGCGCGGGCAGGACAGCAACCGTTGCAGCGGAGGTATGAATGCGTCCGCCCGCTTCGGTCGCAGGTACGCGCTGCACCCGGTGCACGCCGCTTTCAAACTTCATGCGACCAAAGGCCCCTTCGCCAGAAACTGAGGCGATGATTTCCTTATAGCCGCCCATTTCACCGTCGGAGATGCTCTCAACTTCAACCCGCCAACCGCGCGTGGCCGCATAGCGCTGATACATGCGGAAAAGATCGCCAGCAAAGAGGGCGGCTTCATCGCCACCAGTTCCTGCGCGGACTTCCAAAATCACATCGGCTTCGTCGTCGGCGTCCTTAGGCAAAAGCAGGATTTGCAGATCTTGCTCCATCACGGGGATCGACTCACGCAGGACCTCAAGCTCAGCTTGCGCCATTTGCGCCATTTCATCGCTATTGGGCAGATCGAGGATCATCTGCTCCAGCTCAATGCGTTCCGCGCGCGCTTTTTCCAAGGCGCGGATTGCATCGGCAACAGAGGCTAGGCTGGACCGCTCTTTCGACAGCCGCATGATCTCGCCGCCGTCACTGCAAACAGACAAACGGGCATCAATCTCGTCGAAGCGATCGAGAACACGAAAAAGGCGATCTTGGGTCAGGCGCATGAGACCGCGGCGGTTAGCATGACATGGGACTATCGGTCGAGGGATGGACGCACAAGCGGGGCAAGAAGCTTGATGGGATCCGTTTGGCTTAAACGAAAAACGCGACCCCGAAAGGTCGCGCTTTTGAGCCAGTGCAACTTGGGCTGTGGGTCACCCACTGCCCAACACACAAATTTAGGCAGCTGCGGTTTCAGCCAGCTTTGCTTTGATGTCGCGACGAATCTTGCGCGCACGATCCGACATCTTGGTCTCGTCGATTTTCACGATGAAGCCATCGAGGCCCCCGTTGTGATCGACCGAGCGCAAGGCCGCCATCGTGATACGCAACTTGAATGCGCGGCCCAAAGCGTCAGACGCCAAGGTGACGTCTTGCAGGTTTGGCAAATAGCGACGCTTGGTCTTAATGTTGGAGTGGCTGACGATGTGGCCAACCATAGGTCCAGTTCCAGTCAATTCGCAACGGCGCGACATGGCGATTTCTCTCTTGCTAAAGCCTTGTCACCCTCAAATAAGAGTGTTCATCGGCGAATTCGTGAATTCTGCCTCGCCCAGAACCCACTGCCCACACCATCGTGGGCCGGGACAGGATTGGACCAGCCAGAAGAGGGGCGCGGATACGGGTTTGCGAAGATAAAGTCAAGACAATGGCTGGTTTCAAACTGCCAAACCGGTGTTGAACGTGTCTGTGCTGCCCTCTGACAGCCGCTGACCGCTTTTTGCGGCTTTCTCATCAGATATTAACCTTATCGCCGCACTGAGGCCGTATTCCTTAGCTAGGTGTCGATTCTGACAGTTTCGTTCCTAACTTCTGTTCGCGCGAACAGAGCTGACCATTGAACCCATTAGTGAGGCGTGCATGGACGCGGTAGCAACAGTAACAAGCTTTTCCTTCCTCGATTTGTTCCTAAAGGCCGACTGGGTCGTCAAGGCGGTGATGATTGGGTTGGCCTTGGCCTCGGTCTGGTCATGGGCTGTTGCGATCGATAAATGGCTGCAAATTCGCAAGCTGGAGGCCGGCGCACGCGTTGTTGAAGCCGCTTTGGCAGAAGGCCGCGGCATTGATGCCATCGAAGAAAGCGCCAAGCCCGGCGATGCGATGGCCCGGGTCGTCGCGGTCGGCATGGCAGAAGTCCGCCTTGCCCGTCGCATACCCAATCAAACCGAAATAGGCCTTAGCCGAGCAATTGAGCGCATGGAACGGGTGATGCAGGCCGCCACCGCGCGCGAGATGGCACGTGCTGAACGCGGTCTGGCAATCTTGGCCACCATAGGAACGTCTGCACCCTTCGTCGGCCTGTTCGGCACAGTCTGGGGTATTATGAATGCCTTCCGCGGCATTGCCCAATCGCGGGATACAAATCTGGCTGTCGTGGCGCCTGGTATTGCAGAGGCATTGTTTGCGACCGCCCTCGGCCTATTGGCCGCTATCCCCGCTGTTATTTTTTACAATTGGCTCGCTGGCAGTCTGGACCGCTTTGCAACCCGCCTAGACGCCTTGAGTGATGATGTGATTGCGCGCGTTTCCCGCCGCCTGCAGGACCCGACCTAACATGGCGGTCGGGATCGGATCTCGGCGCGGAGCCGGCAAACGCGGCAGACGCAGCCGCCGCCTGATGGGCGAAATCAACGTCACGCCCTTTGTCGACGTGATGCTGGTGCTATTGATCATCTTCATGGTGGCCGCCCCCTTGTTGACGGTGGGTGTGCCAGTTGACCTGCCCAAGACGGAAGCCAAGAGCTTACCCAGCGAGCAAGAACCGCTAACGGTCACGATCCTCGCCAACGGCCAAGTCTATTTGCAGAATGAAGTCGTAGCCTATGACCAATTGTTGCCACGGCTGACCGCTTTGGCTGGCGAAGGCTATGATCGCCGAATCTTTATTCGCGCCGCAGAAAAAGCCCCGTATGGAATTGTGATGCAAGTCATGGCGCGGGTGAATTCTGCTGGCTATCGCAATCTGGGATTGGTGACCGATACGGTCGAGCAATAGGATAGGCCCCGAGCGCATGCGCGCCAGTGACCCCCATATCGCCAGTCTGAAGTGGCAGGACCCCAGCCCATTTGGGCCGGGTGTAGCTGTGTCAGCGTTTGTGCATGCAGGCATCATCGCCTTGGGCCTTGTCTTGTGGCAGAATCCACCGGCCTTTACGCCAGAAGACGTGATCCCTGTCGCAATCGTCGCGGATACACCCAGCGTGATTGGGCCCGAGACCCAAGCCGAGACAGTGCGGACGGGTGAAGAGAACAGCGAGATGGTCGTTGCAGACTCCCCAGTTGCGGATGCAGCGCCTGCCTCGGAGCCGAAACCTGTTGCAACCCCAGCAGCGCCCGCACCAAAGCCAGTCCAACAAGCACCACCCCCCAAGCCTGCCCCAGCTGCTGCGCAGAAAGCCGTTACCCCGCCGCCTGCCCCCACAAAGGCCAGTCCGCAAAAGATGTCGGCCACCCAGCCTGCGCCAAACTTGCCAACCAAGGCCAAAACCAAAGCACCGGCACAACAGCCTCCTGATCCTCAGTTCGACTTTGCAGCCGCCAGTGCAGCAGCAAGCAAGGCGGATTCAGGTGGTCGCAGTGCACCAAAACTCGCATCCTCGGGTCAGTCAGCCAAGCAAGGCCGTGCAGGTGGCGGCACCTTACTGGCTGGCGATCTGGAATCGGCTCTTCGGGCACAGATTTACCAATGTTGGCGGAGACCAGCTGACACGTCCGCTCGGTTGATCGTAAGCCTACAAATCGAATTAGGACCGGACGGAAATTTAGTTAGAGATCCGAAGCTGATCCGCCCTACTTCGCGCGCTGGTGCAGACGGCAAGCTTTTGGTAGCGATTGACGATGCGATGCGCGCTGTTCGCCAGTGTGCGCCATTTTCCCTGCCTGCCGATCGCCATACGCAATGGCGCTTGGTAAATTTTGACTTTGACGCGCGTAAGGCTGATCGGCCTTGATCTAAAGCTGCCTGTAACGGAAATTTGTCTTACCTTGCCGCAAAATATTCATCTTCTAGGGTCAAGAAACCAATAATGACAGCACTCAGCCTCCTATTTCCGGCTCTCTGCCGCGCCCTTCGTCCGACGCTTCTCGCGCTTTTGATGGCCTTTGCCTGGCTAACGCCAGCGCTGGCGCAATTGAATGTGAGTGTAACAGAGGGGCATCGGCGGCCTATGCCGATTGCGATTGCGGATTTCTCAGGCCCGCACGGAAGCTCTATTGCTAGCGCGGTGCGCGATAATCTCGCCCGCTCGGGTCTGTTTCAAGTTCAAAACCCAGACTCCTTCTTGCAACGCGATATGGATGTGAACGTTGCGCCCCGCTTTGCCGACTGGCGCATCACGAAAACCGAAGCTTTGGTTATTGGGCGAGGCGGGGTGGCATCAGGGCGATTGCGGGTCGAGTTTCGCTTATGGGATGTCTATGGCGAAAGCCAGATGCTGGGCCTTGAGTTCGCTACGACGGACGAGAATTGGCGCCGGATCGCGCACAAAGTTTCTGACGCGATCTACCGACGTTTGACAGGTGAAGTCGGCTATTTCGACAGTCGGGTTGTGTTTGTCGCTGAAAGTGGCGGCCGGACCAATCGGGTCAAGCGGCTTGCCGTGATGGATCAGGATGGGGCCAATCCCAGCTATCTAACCGATGGCACCGAACAAGTTCTCAACCCGCGCTTTAATGCACAGGGACAACAAATCGTCTACTCGGCTTTGTCAGACCGAGGTATCAAAATTTGGGTGGTCGATATTGAGAGCGGCCGGAAAGAAGCTGTGGCTATTCCGGGCAATATGGCGTTCGCCCCACGCTTTACCCCTGATGGCCAATCGATCATTTTCAGCGCGGACCGCGACGGCGATGTCGATGTGTTCATCAAGAGCTTGCGGACTGGCAAATTGAGTCAGCTAACCCGCAATCCAGCCATCGACACCTCACCAGATATGTCCCCAAACGGTAACCAGATTGTTTTCACCTCGGACAGAGGCGGCAGCACGCAAATCTATGCCATGAATGCCGATGGATCCGGCGTTCGTCGCCTAACCTTCAGCGAAGGCCGCTATTCTACCGCCGTTTGGTCTCCCAAGGGCGACTTAATTGCCTTCACGCGCCAATTCGGTGGGCAATTTCAGATTGGCGTGATGGCAGCGGATGGGTCAAACTTGAAAATCCTCGCGGAGGCCTATCTGGTTGAAGGCCCGACTTGGTCACCCAATGGCCGTGTCATTATGTTTCAACGTGAAGGCGGGCCCGGTCAATCGCCAAGCCTATGGACCGTGGATGTCTCTGGTACCAATCTTCGCAAATCCCCTTGGTCCGCGCCGGGTTCAGACCCCGGTTGGTCCGCAACCCTGCCTTAAGCGTCTAACCTTGTTTCGATTAACCCCGCCCTTTGTAAACACCCTATCATTTAGGAGCCTGCCATGACCCCTTCCCAAATCCCGACCCAACAATCCTCCGGCTTGAAAGTCCGTTCTCTCGCCCTGATGCTTGTTTCAAGCTTGGCCTTGGTGGCATGCGCGAGCACCAAGAAAGCAACGCCGCCGATTGCCGATACAAATGCACCTGTGGCTGTCGCCAATTCTGAGGCCGCGCCAACAATTGCCCAAGCGGCGGCCGAGACCAGAGCACCTGTGGCATCTGCCCCTCTTGGACCAGTTATTGCCAACGGCAACGCGACCAATGCTGACACGGCCAGAGCACAGCAAAGCTTCTCACCCTACGCCACTTTAGCCGAAGCCGGTGAGCGCATTTTCTTCCTAACCGATCGGTTTGACTTGACCGATGAAGCCCGCTCCATTCTGACCCGTCAGGCGGCTTGGATTAAGGCCAACCCGGGCAAGCGCGTTTTGATCGCTGGCAATTGTGATGAGCGTGGGACACGCGAGTATAACTTGGCCTTGGGTGCACGTCGGGCGAGTGCGGCGCGCGACTTCTTAGCAGGACTTGGTGTCGACCCTGATCGAATCGAAACCGTTTCCTATGGGAAGGAACGTCCAATCGATGAGCGTCCAAATGTTGAAGGTTGGGCCGTGAACCGGAACGCTCAAACCATGTTGCTCGATTAATCATGGCTGCACCGCAAGTCGCCTCTTTGATCTCAAGCCAAATCGCCCCCCCTTCCAGCAGGGCGGCGCAACGCGCCCTGCAATTTGGAACACTATTGAGCCTAGTGGTGGTGGGTGCTGGCTTGATGCTGAGTGCTGAACCTGTTTGGGCACAAGCGCGCGGTGCAAATCCGCCGGTGGCAGCCACCAATCCAAGCGGTCCAACCCCGGTTACTGTCCCCCCGATTTCAGCGGAACCCATCTCAGCCCGTTTAATCATCCGCCTGGAACAAGTTGAGCGCCAAGCGGCTGAACTGACTGGGCGGATCGAAGTCCTGGAAGCCCTGCTAGCCAAGCAGCAGGCAAGCCAAGATCGATTGGTGCAAGAGTTGGAAGCAGAGCGCACCAATCAATCGGCGGTAGCCGTCAGCGGCTCACGGGTTGCCGATATAACCACCGTTGAAAGCAGCCCCGCGGTTGCGCAAGACGCACAAGTCTTAGTTGGAGATGTTGCTCCCTCCCCTGCCCCGCCACCCGGGGCGGACTCTTTATTCTCGGCTGCCCAATTGGCCTTGCAGCGCGGCGATTATCAGACCGCTGAGAGCAATCTGACCAGTCTTGTTACCAATTTTCCAACCGCGCCTGAAGGGATTGAAGGTCGCTGGCTTCTTGGTGAAACCCGCTTTGTCCAATCAGCTTGGGGGCCTGCAGCTGAGGCCTATTTGAGCTATCTGGATGCGGCCCCTCAAGGCGGGCGTGCCTCTGAATCCTTAGTGCGCTTGGCCGGAGCCTTTGGTCAGATGGGCAATGCTAAATTGCGATGTTCAGCGCTCGACGAATTTAAACGTCGGACGCCCAACCCGGATCCGACGCTGAAAGCGCGGGCAGACGCCGAAGTGGCGCGGTCGCCATGCCCGGCCACCTAGTGGCCAATGGCGCGGAAGACCCCGCGCCTTGCCCAATTGGCCAAGCTCTGCCCCAATTCTTTTCAAAGCTGGACCATTGGCAAAAAGAATTTGGCTCGCCCATGCTGATCGCCTTGTCTGGCGGTGGTGACAGTATGGCTTTGTGCCGGATGGCCAGCCAATGGGCGAAGATTACTGGCGCGCCGCTCTATGTCGCTTCAATTGATCACGGACTGCGCCCAAATTCGGCTGCCGATTCGGCCCAAGCCATTGCTTGGGCA
>JBEIEG010000128.1:0-7274 GCA_040383035.1 Hyphomonadaceae bacterium
AAGTTCTGATAGTTCACGGCGGCACCCCCGCCGCCGAAGTTGAAGTCGCCCAAGATGCTGGCGTAGTTTGCCAGCCCTACCCACCGATCACTCCAACTGGCCCCTTGGTTCAACAAAGTCGTGTCTGTGAAGGACAGAACAAAGCCATAGAGGAAGGGAAAGAAGGCTAGCGCTAACATGCCAATCAGGGCTGGTGCGACATAGACATAGGCGGTGGGGTTTTCTTTCAGCGCACGCCATGTGGAAGAGGCTGCACCAAAACTAATAAAGGCCCCAATGATGGCACCAAGCCCACCAAGAAAAAGGAGCGAGGTGTTCAGCGCCGCCCCATCTACCGCACCGGCAACAAAAGCTGTGTCGAGGCGAGCCGCATCACCCGTAAGCGCAAGACTGTTGGAAACAGCCACCGCACGCATGGCTTCATCCACAGCGCGCGCGGTCGTGTTGAGATTATCGAGAAGGACTTGTGCCGTGCTGGCCAAGTTAGCCCCGGTCAATTGCCCAACGACGAAGGCTACACCAATGGGCAGAACCACGCTGGCCCAAGCACCCAATTTTGGTTGGACAAGGGCCAGACCCCCGATGACCAAAACGCCCAAACCAATCGCTGCCCACTGAAGCAGGGAGATCAGAGGTGGGCCAGCAATCTGCGACGTATGGATAATCTGGACCATGCCGACGCGTTGTCCAGCCACAACCAGCGGAGCGGCCGCACGGGCCCCTTCGGCGGTGGGGTCAAGCTTCGCCCCAGCCACAGGCAAGCCCAGAATCAAATCGAACAGAGGCTTTTCGCTGATTTCCAAAGGGCGTGGCTCGGCGTCGCCCGGCCAATTGCTGGCAGATAATTGCTTGGCGTTTCGCAGGACAAGGCGAAAACGGTCCCCCTCCCGGCCAGAGAGCTTGAGCACATCTGCCATCATTGTACCGACGACTTGCTCGCTCATGCCCGCTTCCAGGCCTTTCGAGCCAAGGTTGGCCAAATCAGAAGCGGTGGCCAGAGCAATAGCGCCCGCCGCGGCTTGATCGCGATGTTGGGCAGCTTGTTGGAGGAAGAATAAAGCTCCGGATACAACGACCAACAGGGCAAAAAAGACAGCGCTTAGATTACGTCTCATGCCCGCCCCCCAGCTTGGGAAGCCCGCAAGGCATCGATGGCCGCCTGAACCTCTGTCTGACAATCATTCCAGGCCGATTGGGAGGTTGTTTCCATTTTGGTGAACCGCTTCATCGCTTTGTCAGCGGGTGACCAAACCAGCGTCATCTCAGGCAGATTAGGCATAGGAACGGCCAAAGCACCTTGGGCCTTAAAAGCGGAGATGATGGGGTCGTTGGCAATGGCAGGGACGCTATAAGCCGCCTGCGAAGCGGGCAATTGCCCACCCTTCTGTGCCATGATGGCCGAGGCCTGTGGCCCTGCGAGAAACTTGGCAAATTGCCAAGCCTCGTGTTCGTCTGCCGTACCAGCCGCTAGATAAATGGCCTCGATCGTCATCCAAGGCCGCATTGGCTTATCGCCGGCCTCAGAGATCATCGGCAGAACCGCAATACCCAAATCAATCGACTTAGAAGCCTCGCCCAGAAACCACGGCCCACTCATGACCATCGCAGCGCGCTCTTCATTGAACAGGGCCGTCACCAGTGAGTTGGCGGGATCATCCGGTAAGAGATTGAGTTCAGATCGCCATTTGCGTACCAGATCAGAAGCCGCGACATTGGCAGGATCATTTAGGATCAGATCGCCCGCCGCATTGAAGGCACCGCCGCCAAAGCCATTGCCAATGCCTGCATGGAAGAAATAATCGTCATAGGCGTAGGCAAAGCCAAATCGACCGCGACCTTTATCGGTCAGTTTAGTCGCAATCTCGACAAGCTCTTTGGTGGTGCGCGGCGGATTAGGCACCATCTTCTTATTGTAGATCAAAGCCGCTGATTTAAAATTCAGCGGCAAAGCATAGGTGACGCCCTTATAGGTCGTTGCATCCAGCATGCCGGGCAAAAAGCCTTGACGATCTTCCTCGCTCAAGAAGAAATCGATCGGTGCGACAGTTTTGCCGCTTTCGACCCAACCGCCCAAGCGGTCATGGGAGAAGATAAACAAGTCTGGCCCCTTCCCGCGGGGCACCGCTGCGGAAAGCTTGTCCGCGAAGGCATCATTGGGCACGCCAACACAGCGGACTGGGCGGGCCTTTCCGGCAACTTGGGCCGAATAAAGTGCCGCAACTTCCTCAAGGGCTAATTTCTCGCGCCCGCGATACGCATGCCAAACTACCAGTGCCGGGCGCTTACTATCTGCGGATTTACCGCAAGCCGCCAACAACGCTGCGCCTGACAGACCAAGCCCTGCAGCTAAGAATGTTCGTTTGGTGGGTGATCCCCCGTGACTTGCGCGTGAGGCCATCGCTTAAACCTTCTCGGTCAGGCGCAAGTTTGTCGACACATCAAAGAAGTGAGCCTTGCTCAAATCAGCCTCAACTTCGACCAATTCGCCCAGTTTCGGGAGGGGCGCTTCGCCATGGCTCTTCGCGATTAAAGTGGCACCGTCAACGTCGAGATGGGTTAGGACCTCGTGCCCCAAGGTTTCGACCATTTCCACCCGACCCTTGAAATGGGCAGCCTCCACAAAGCTATTTTGGCCGACCAGACGGACGTCCTCAGGCCGGAAGCCTAGCAGGACGCTGTCACCGACTTGGCTGGATGGCTCCCAACGCTCTGGCATGGCGAAGCCAGGCGAGGCTGCATGGGAAATCGCGCGCCCTGCCAAATGGGTCGTCAAAATCGACATGCTGGGCGCACCAATGAAGCGGGCCACAAAGACACTACTGGGTCGGTGATAAAGTTCCAGAGGCGTGCCGACTTGCATCAGATTGCTGTCGCCTGCCTCTGCCAATGGTGCCAAGACCGCAATTCGATCGCCCATGGTCATCGCTTCGGTTTGGTCGTGGGTCACGTATACGGCGGTGGTGCCTAGGCGCTTCTGCAAACGCGAAATCTCTGCTCGCATGCCCGTCCGCAACTTAGCGTCGAGATTTGATAAGGGTTCGTCGAACAAAAAGACTGAAGGGTCGCGAACAATGGCACGGCCCAACGCCACACGTTGCCGCTGACCACCTGACAGCGCCTTTGGCTTGCGGTCCAGATACGGATCGAGGCCCAAAATGGCCGAAGCCTCTTGAACGCGCTTTTCAATTTCGGCCTTGGGCATTTTGCGCACTTCAAGACCAAAGGCGACGTTCTGGCGAACCGTCATATGTGGATAAAGCGCATAGGATTGAAACACCATGGCGACATCGCGGTCTTTGGGCTTCAAATCATTGACCACCCGATCTGCAATTTTTAATTGGCCCGCTGAGACCGATTCGAGGCCCGCAATCATCCGCAGGGCGGTCGACTTGCCACATCCCGATGGCCCAACCAGAACCATGAACTCACCATCTTTGATGTCGAGAGAAAGGTTTCTGATGACATCCGTTTCGCCATATCGCTTTGCGACGGTTTCAAAAGTGATGCCTGCCATGCCGCTGTCCTGCCCGTGCTTTAGTGGCGGACGCAGGAAAATTTCAGTCGCGGAGGACCCATTTATCGAACCGACAAGCCATTGCCGTTAAGGCAAATATCGGTCCCAAGCCAAGATAAACACCCGACTAGGTCTTTTTTTCTCCCCGACTGCAGTTTCCGCCCTGTGTAGGGTCGCCCTGCCGTTCTTTGATTTTGATGTTGCACATTTGATGTAGCAAAACTACAAAACCTGCGCAACACGCGTTCAAGGCTGGCATTGGGCGCAGAATATTCGTATAAATCAAGTCAGCAACCAAAGGGCAGGAGGGAAAAAAGCGATGATCATCAGTCAGATCGATTCTCATCTTGCCGAACTACGCCCGTCTGAGCAGCGTGTAGCCCGCTTTGTTCTGGGCCGCCCCACGGTGGTGGTTGAAATGTCGATCGCCGATCTGGCAGAGCGCGCCGATGTCTCAGAGCCTACGATTATGCGCTTTTGTAAGGCGATTGGTTGCATGGGCTTTATGGATTTCAAGCTCAGCCTTGCGCGCGATTTGGAGCGTCGCACCTTGTCCATGAGCCGGCAGAACCCGCATGTGAAGGGCCCTAGCGGCCTTGGACAGGCGCTCTTTGAGCAGGTCACAAAGTCACTTGGACAAAAGGGTTCTGGCCTAGCCCTTGATGAGATTGATACGCTTTTGGAGATTTGCGCCGGTAGCGGGCGAATCATTGTGCTCCATTCTGGTGCAGAAACCTTGTTTGCTGACACGCTGGTGGGCGCGTTGCGCAGCTGCGGGCTCGAGGTGTGCGATCAAACCACCGCAGATATTAGTGGGCGGCGCGACAGCGTTTTAGTGATCGCACTGAAGTCGAGCGAGCGGATCCCAGAGGTAGAGCAAAGCCTTAAAGATATTTGCGCACAAGGTGGGCGGGTTGCTCTGATCGGCCATGCGGGCTTGCCTGCTACCATTGCTCTTGGCCAATTTGATATCGGCTTGAGCGACTTCCTGGCCTATGCGGCAGTCATTGAGGCCATCCGTCTTGGGATCGAGGCGCGGCTTTCCAAAAGCGGACATTTTTCGCAAGCAGATTCCGAAATGCTGCAGTCACAGCGCGAAAATGCCTATGCCGACGCGCGGCGTCGGGACCGGCAGAGCGCGCAAAAGGCCAGCTTGGACGACACGACTTTTTATGAGGATGCGCGCTAATGGCCCCAAAGACGACCCGGGCAAAGGCACAAAAGGCACCTTCAAACGGCGCAGCGGCTTTGGGTCCTGCGCTGGCGGATCAGAACGATGTGTTGGCCTTGATAGAGGGAACTCACGCGAACCCATTCGCCTTCTTGGGCCCGCATGTTGATGATGGGACACGCGAGATTTTGGTGCGCTGCTTTCTGCCGGCAGCCGATGAGGTCACCTTGATTTGTGAGGGTCAAAAGCTTTCGATCAGCATGACCAAGGTGCATCCAGACGGGCTGTTTGTGGCCCAAATATCCCAACCCAAGAAGCAGCCACTTTCTTATCATTATCTGGCGAACTGGGATGGCGAAGTCGTCCGCCTTGAAGACCCCTATCGGTTTGCAGGCGTTTTAAGCACAAAAGAAATTTTGCGCTTTCGCCAAGGCCAGCTTTGGCGGGCTTGGGAATGTCTGGGCGCACGTCGGGTCACCCTAGATCATGTCGAAGGCTTTGCCTTTGCCGTCTGGGCCCCCGCGGCCCAGCGGGTGTCGGTGGTTGGACCGTTCAATAATTGGGATGGACGTCGCCACATCATGCGCAAGCTCCATGATGCTGGCATTTGGGAGATTTTCATCCCCGGCCTTTCTGCCAATGACATCTATAAATACGAGATCATCGGCGCAAACGGCGATCTTCAGCCTTTGAAGTCGGACCCATTTGGACAGGCAGCAGAGCTTCGCCCCGCCAACGCCAGCCGCTTGGTAGACCCGCCTAAAAGCGTGGACACAGACCAAGATTGGCTGAGAACACGCCATAGTCGCCATGGCCTCGATGCGGCCATCTCGGTCTATGAAGTTCATGCAGGCTCTTTCCGGCGCAAGCCTGAAGAAGGCAATCGCCCGCTTACTTATGCAGAGCTCGGCGATTGGCTGATCCCCTATGTCCGCGACATGGGCTTCACCCATGTCCAATTCATGCCCCTGAGCGAATATCCTTTTGACGGATCTTGGGGCTATCAGCCAGTTGGGCTGTTTGCCGCCACCAGTCGTTTTGGCACCGCAAACGAGTTTCGTGACCTTGTTGCCCGCTTGCACGCAGCGGAAATTGGCGTCCTGTGCGATTTTGTTCCGGCCCATTTCCCGATTGACGGCCATGGCCTGAACCGATTTGATGGTACGGCGCTTTATGAACATGCCGATCCGCGCCTTGGTTTCCATCCCGATTGGAAGACCAATATTTATGACTTTACCAAGCCCGAGGTTGTCAATTTCCTCGTCTCCTCGGCCCTGTTTTGGCTCGACCGCTTCAAGATTGACGGTCTACGCGTCGATGCGGTTAGCTCGATGCTCTATCTCGACTATTCCCGCGCCGACGGCGAATGGATCCCCAATATTTACGGCGGCAACATCAATTTAGAGGCCGTCCAATTCATGCGCCGCCTAAATGAGATGTGCTATGGCGAAGCCGATGGCATCATGATGGTGGCCGAAGAATCCACGGCTTGGGCTGGTGTCTGTAAGCCAACCTATGACGGTGGGCTTGGCTTTGGGTTCAAGTGGAACCTTGGCTGGATGCATGACACGCTCCAATATATGAGCCGCGATCCCATCCACCGTGCTTGGCACCATGGTGAGATCACTTTTGGGCTTGCCTATGCGTGGTCTGAGAACTTCATGCTGGCACTCAGCCATGACGAAGTGGTTCACGGTAAAGGCTCGATCTTCTCGCGCATGCCCGGGGATGATTGGCAGCGTTACGCGAACTTACGCGCCTATTATGCGTTGATGTGGGCCCATCCCGGTAAGAAGCTGTTGTTTATGGGCGCGGAATTTGGCCAAGTCGCTGAATGGAATCATGAAGGCAGCCTTGATTGGCACTTGTTAGATCAGCCAAGCCACAAGGGCATTCAGTCACTGGTCCGGGACTTGAACAATCTCTATCGGTCCACTCCTGCCCTGCACCAGCGCGATTGTGACCCATCAGGCTTTGAATGGGTGCAAGCAGACGCCGCCGATGTTTCGGTTTTTGCCTTCTTGCGCTGGAATCATGATCGCTCAGAGAAAATTCTCGCCCTCATCAATATGACACCGGTACCGCGTGTTGAGTATCGGGTGGGCGTGCCCCATAGCGGGCCTTGGAAGGTGATTCTGAACACGGACTCCTCAGCCTATGACGGGTCCAATTTCGACGGTCCAAACCAAGTTGAGGCCGAAGCAGTGCCCTTCAATGGCCAACCGGCCTCCATCGTCCTGACCCTGCCACCACTTGCTGGCCTTTATCTCGGTCCGGCATAAGAAACGGTAACGCAATGGTGCTGCGACTGGAACCAGGCAACCCAAATCAATTGGGCGCGACGCTCGGTGAGGGTGGCGTGAACTTCGCGCTGTTTAGTGCCCATGGTGTGCGGGTTGAGCTGGTCTTGTTTTCAAGCGACGGAAAGCACGAGATTGCGCGCGCCGACCTTCCGGCTCGCAAAGGCGACATCTGGCATGGATTTGCGCCTAAGCTTGGAGCGGGTACCGTGTACGGCTACCGCGTCCATGGCCCTTATCGGCCTGATCAAGGCCATTTGTTCAATCCCCATAAGCTGTTGCTCGATCC
>JBEIEG010000129.1:0-7270 GCA_040383035.1 Hyphomonadaceae bacterium
ATCGCAAGTCAGTGAGGACCCGACGGAGATTTGTCGTGACATCCCCAAAGACCTGCGCGTCTTGCTGGTTGAAGATCAATTGCTGAACCAACAGGTGTTTGGGTTCATGATGGAGCCCTTCGGGGCCGAGTTCTTTACAGCCACGAATGGCGCCGAGGGCGTGGAAGCTTTTGAGACTGCGACCTTCGACGTCATCTTCATGGATATGCAAATGCCGATAAAGGATGGCCTAGCTGCAACCCGTGAGATCCGTGCGCTTGAGGCAAAGACAGGCGTAAAGCCCACGCCCATCATTATGCTGACCGCCAATGCCGGTGAAAACCATCGGCGCGAGGCTTTGGCAGCGGGTGCCGATTTGCATGTCGCAAAGCCTGTAACTCAACAGGCGATTGGGGATGCATTAAGAACAGTACTAGCCACTTATGGAAAGGCGACCCCCGCCCAAGCATGATGGCAGGATAAGGCTATTGCAGAGGCAGGGGGCCTGACACGCTTCGTTACTTTAAAGGATATTGGCAGGGCCTGGGGGC
This sequence comes from Hyphomonadaceae bacterium, assembly GCA_040383035.1. Lineage (GTDB taxonomy): Bacteria > Pseudomonadota > Alphaproteobacteria > Caulobacterales > Aquidulcibacteraceae > Aquidulcibacter. The sequence goes on from JBEIEG010000129.1 coordinate 531, forward strand.
CGTCCACCAAACCTACCACGTCACCATGGTTGCGCGCTTGGGGGCTAGGCCATTTTCGAACTCCCGCAGAATGTCGAGAAATTCTTGAACCTCGATATTCCGTTCTTTTTCCTTGTTGAACCGATAGGCCCAGAAAGACGTGATATGCGAGATGATCCCCATTGAATGGCCGAGTTCAATGAAGAGCACAGGTGCGTCTAGCAGGAATTGACGGAACACTGCCGTATTACCCTGTTCAACCAAGTCACCGAAGGCATCGTCATAAAGCGACAATACGGATTGACAGTTTTTTGCACTATCGCGAATCCGGCCACGGATCGATTTTTTTAGCTCATCGATCTCGTCACGATTACTCTTGTCCAGCCGGCCCTTGACCTTGACAGAGTCCATCTCGGTGCCGATCCGAGTCAATTTTTGGAAGGTCTCTGAAAACTGCCATTTATAATAAATGAAGCCCTTCCAACTGAAAACACCTTGCGTGAACTTCTCGCCTTCAAGGCCAAGTGTCATGCGCAAGGGATCTAGGCGGGAGTCCGCATTGGTTGACAAGAGCGCATCGGCGAGTCTCTTGACGAGTTCTGGGGAAATGGCACCGTCCTTGCTGCCAAACGCCATAGCAATCAGCGGCCCCATCTCGTTGGATGTAAAAGTCTGCATCCGCGCATTGTCAGCCGGTGAAATGGCGAAGTAGCAATCGGCTGGATGATGGTGAATGCGGCGCAATTGTTCGCGCACCAGGAATGGATCGAGCGATGGCAATTCGTTGAGCAACTCGAGGATCTCAAAATCCTTTTGCAACTCTGCTTCAGTCGCGCCCAACAGGTCACATAGAGTGGCGCGCCACCCCATTTGGTTGATCAGGATGGAGCGGCCGCCTGCCTTTAGATCTGAGCGATCCAACGGAAACAAGATTTTGGTGGCAACCGCTGTGCCATCGCTTAACAGATAGGTCTCATCACTGCGCAGCCGATGCTTGATGATGATCGCCCGGTTTAAAACCGCATCGAAGAAAAAGGGCGCACTTATCCGTGCCATATCATCAGCGAACTCGACGGTGACCAAATGTAGGTTGAGCACTCGGCTGGTTGAGGCTGTGTTAGTTAGTGCTGCTAAGCTTCTCACGCCACTCATGGATACTCACCCCAAACTTCCTAATGGCGCGTCCATGAACGCTTTTGCTCGGTGTGATATCGGTAGGTCAAGTCCAATTGAGATTTCGTAAACCTTGCTTACATTTGTGCAGTCAAACTGCTTAAAAAAAGGCACAAATTGCGCAATTTACCTAACTTCCCTAGGGGAAAGACCGAGGTCAAAGTCTTTCAATAAATCAAGAAACTCCTCAACATTGGTAACTTCGCTTTGGTTAGGCCTGAATTGATAGCGCCAATACGAAACGATGTGAGAGATCATACCCATGGAATTGCCCAGTTCAATGAAAAGGCCCGGTGCCTCTAACAAGAACTTACGGAACTCTGCAGCATTACCCTTCTTTGTAAGGCCAGCGAGCCCATCGTCATATAAAGACAAAATGTCGCCCGTTCGCTCAATGGCTTCCTGGACGCGTGCCTTGATTGAGCCGCGGACCGTACCGATCATGTAGCCGACGGTTGGGTCAACACGACCCCGGATCTTCATCGACTGCATCTGCGCGACAACTTTATAAAGCTCTGGCTTAGTTTCTTGGAATTGCCATTTGTAGTATAGGAAGCCTTTCCAGCTATAGATGCCTCGTTGAAACTGCTCACCCTCAAGACCTAATGTCATTTGCAAGGGGGCTAAGCGGTGATCGGCATTGGTGGCCAGAATGGCATTTGACATACGCCTGACCAATTCCCCGCCGGCCTCAGCCCCTGATTGGAATGCGAGGGTGACCAGATCGCGGATCTCGCTATAGGCGAATTTCTCAAGACGCGCGGTGTCGCTTGGCGTGATGGCGAAATAATCGTCTGAGGGTGCAAAATTATGGCGCTTGAGTTGTTCGCGTACCAAGAACGGGTCCAGCGATGGCAGTTCATTTAAAAGCTCAAGGACCGTCAAATCAGCGTCCAGAGCAATCGGATCCTTGCCCAAGAAGTCGCACAACGCATTGAGATAACCAATCTGATTGACAAAGACAGAGCGCCCGCCCACCCGCAAATCAAGATTATCAATCGGAAAAATAATCTTAGTCGCGACCGGAACATTCTCGTGGAAACATTCGATTTCATTCGGTCTAGGGCGATGCTTGGTGATAATCGCACAGTTCAGCAGCCGATCTTGGAAAAATGGCGTGTGAAGCTTTTCCTCAGCCCTCAGCGCATTTTTGTCTATCGCATTTAGATTTAAGACCCGGCTGGTCGAACAGGTCTTGGCCAAAGCCGCCAAACTGCGAACACCAGTAGTGAACCCGCTACTCATTGTGCGTGAATGCATAGTCATAGAGAAAACTTCCCTATGAGTAATTTCAGATACGCAAAATTACCCAGTCATATTAGTAATTATTTGACGGATACTAACGCGTATAGAATACAGCTATACTTTTGTTATATTAGACCAAAAGCCTTAAGGCTTCGTGTATCTTGGGCTCCAACAATTATGTGATCAATGACGGTTACTTTTAATGGGTTGAGTGCATTTATGATTTCGCGTGTCATCGCAATATCGGCACTTGAAGGGGTTGGGTCGCCAGATGGGTGGTTATGGGCCAGAATGACGGAGCTGGCTGATAGTTCCAGCGCGCGGCGCGCGATTTCGCGCGGATAGACTGGGGCATGGTCGACCGTGCCTTCACCCATCTTTTCATCGACAATGAGGCGCAGCTTCTTGTCCAAGAATAAGACGCGGAATTCCTCGCGCTTCGCGCCGCCAAGGCTCAGTTTCAGATAGGCCAAAACGCTCGACCAAGAGCCCAGGACAGGCTTGTTCATGATCTCACTTTGGCTGCCCCGAACTTGGATTGCGTGGATCGACTTCAGATGGTTGGCTGCAACTTGGCCAACGCCTTCGACTTGCAGCAGGTCATGAAAGGGTGCTTGCAGCACCTCATTGATGCCACCAAAGCGCGTGATCAAGTTGCGCGCTAGGACTTTGGTATCTTGGCGTTTGATGACCCCAAACAGCCACAACTCCAGCAATTCGTGATCGGCAAGACCATCCGCGCCAGCGCGCAAGAAGCGGTCGCGCAAGCGTTCGCGATGACCATCAAGATGGGCGTTCGACTTGTTGGCTATTCCCATGGGCCCTCAAACTGGATCAGACAGCGTGTGGGGTGTGTCCAAGCCAAGAGGGGAGAGGGTGAAAATCTCGCATCCGTTCTCAGTCACACCAATCGAGTGTTCAAACTGCGCGGATAAGGAACGGTCGCGCGTAACAGCGGTCCAGCCGTCAGGCAGGACCGAAACCGAATGTTTGCCTAGATTCACCATCGGCTCAATGGTGAAAAACATGCCGGCACGCAATTCTGGGCCTTGGCCCGGCTTGCCAAAATGGACAATATTTGGATTATCGTGGAAAACGCGGCCTAGGCCATGGCCGCAGAAATCCCGAACAACCGAGCAACGCTGCGCCTCAACAAAGCTCTGGATGGCGTGGCCAATATCGCCCAAAGTGGCACCGGGCTTCACAACTTCGATCCCGCGCTGCAAGCTTTCCCAGGTGACGTCCATCAGGCGGCGGGCTTTTCGCGATACTTCGCCAATGCCGTACATGCGCGAGTGGTCACCATGCCAGCCATCAACGATCACGGTGACGTCGATATTGGCGATGTCGCCACTGCGAAACTGGCGCGGCCCTGGAATGCCGTGACAGACGACATGGTTCAGCGAAATGCAGGTTGTGTGATTATAGCCGCGATAGCCCATGCAGGCCGGGATCCAGCCATGATCAAGCACATAGTCGCGTGCCAACGTGTCAATGCGCTCTGCCGTGACGCCTTCTTTGACTTCGCCGACCAACATATCCAGCACCTCAGCTGCCGCACGGCCTGCGGCGCGCATGCCAGCAAAAGCCTCTGGCCCATGCAGTTTGATGGCATGGTCATTTCGGCTGTCGGGTACGGTGTCTGCGTCGATATACATCCCTGTCATATAGCCTTCTTATTGGCTTTTGGGCAGGGGGTCTGATGTGGTTTGCTCTTCCGCATCGTCATCTTGGCGCGCTACTGTGGCAGTCACCGCCATATCCATGGTGACATTGCCCAAAGTCCGGAAGATATCGGGGAAGGTTTCTACCGCGATCAACAGGGCTAAGGGCTCCACCGGCGCGCCGAGCGCCAAGCAGATGGGCGCGATCGAGCTGATAAAGCTGATGGAGCCGGGTAGGCTGACCGCGCCTAATGTGGTGGTAGCAGCCGCCGCAATGCCCAAAGCAATTTGGGCAGGTCCTAGCTCCACCCCAAACCAATGGGCGATGTAGAGGGCCACGCCTAGGTTCATCGCAGGCCCGGTTGCACGAAAGATCGCAACGGCAATCGGCAAGATCACGTCTGCCTTGGCGGCTGGAACGCCCAAGGCCTGCACGCCTTTAAGCATGGCAGGAAGCGAGGCGAGCGAGGATTGGGTGGAGATGGCGACCGCTTGGGCGGGAATGGCTGCCCTAAAGAATTCACCTAAGCCGCGCTTGGCACCAAAGACGGCCAAGGCAAAGGATGCAAGCCAAATGATAACGCCAAGGGCAGACAACACGACCACATAATGGGCCAACGCTCCAAACGCCTCTGCCCCTGCCTTCGCCCCAACAACAAAGGCCAGAGCAAACACGCCAATTGGGGCCAATGCCAGTACCCAGCCAATCACCAAAATCATGGCTTCAGCGACCGCTTCGAAAAAGCCTGTCACCGGCGCGCGCTTTTCCAATGGCAAGCGGGTCAAGGCGAAACCAAACGCGGCGGTGAAGATAATCAAGGGCAGAATGGCGTCATTAGCGGCAGCGGCGATCGGGTTTGTCGGGATCATAGCGCGCAAGAAATCACCCAAGGGCGGCACAGGCCCAGGCTTTTCTGTAATGCTTAAGGCCGAACGCAAGGCCTCCGCCGACCCATCCGGCATTGGGAAGACGCCAAGAATGACCGGGATCATGATGGCCGCCATGATGGATGAGCACCACAAGATCACCAGCATCGTGCCCACACCACGGGCGGCAAGCCGGCCAGCGCGGGCTGCCAAAGCCGTTTGCGCGATCCCTGTAATCAAAAGAGCGACGACCAGAGGCACCACCGTCATCCGCAACGCGTTTAACCAGACAGAGCCGATTGTGTCAGCGGTCGCATTGATCGCCTCGCTTGCACCCAGCCAAATCCCAGCCAAAAGCCCGAAAATGAGTGCGGCAAGAATGATGAGTGCTTTCGACATGAGGCAATACTTTCGACCAAATCGGCCAACCAACTGGCCCAGAGCGGCCAATCTGGCTGAGCTTTGTTGGCACTGCAAGCAGGGCACAAGTCAAAACCCCGGCATTCCGCTGCAAGGGCATGAAAGGGTGCGTGCAGAAAGCCGATTGATTACATCACGACACTCTTGCTCAAAAAGTCCGTTTGCCGCACAAAGCGCCCAGATGGGGACGTGGCGAAATAGGTAGACGCACCGGACTTAAAATCCGTTGGAGCAATCCGTGCCGGTTCAAGTCCGGCCGTCCCTACCAATCCTTCCAGCCTAAAAGCAGCAAACCCCGCGACTGGTTATGCCAATCGCGGGGTCTGTAAATTTACGAGCTAAAACGTAGCTTAGAAGCTGGTCTGATAGCGGACCATCATCGCCTGATCTTCCTTGCCTGAGATGCCATCGGCATCCCGACGCGCCATCACAGCGAAGGCGAGGGCGGAATCTTGGCTCAAGGTCCTTGTATAGACGGCTTCAAAGCGCTGTTCTGGCGTTTTGGACGCGAGGCTGATCGCGCGGCGGGTCATGATTGGCGCACCGGTTTCAGCATCGGCCCCTGTCGCCAAGAACAAGTTCATCATCCCGCTACGGCTGGTTAGCGGGGTGCCGATGGCCAGATCGAGTTGATCGCCCTTGGCCAATAGGTCGCGTTGGGCGAAGTTGATGGCGTAAGCGGTGGCTTCGGTTGGGGTGATTGAGCTCACCAAGCTGGTGCCCGCACCCACTTGCGATGCGGTTTGAGAATGGGTCATCCGCGCGCTGAGCGAGGCTTTGTCAGACAAAGCCCAAGCCAGATCGGTTTGCACCGCAAAGGTGCGTGCTGGGCCCGACAGGCCAAATAATTCGCTATCCACATCACCCAAGCGACCTTGGTCTTCCTGAATGGCCACGACGCTTGCACCAAGGCTCAAACGGTCAAACTGACGGCTGAGGGCCGCTTCCACGCTGCTGGCTTGGCTAGTGGCATTTGGTGTCCAATTCAGGCCACGGCGCTTATATTGCTCGCCCTGCAAACGCGCGCCAAAGGTCAGGCTCACGCCATTGTCCAAGGTCCGCAGGCTTGCCACGCTGGCGGTGGTGCCTTCAAACAGGGCGGTGTGATCGGCAAAGCCTAAGAGGCGCGCGGTCGGTGCGGCTCCTGTCGCTAAGCTTGCACCCAAGATGGGGGAGGCTTGGCCGATGGCGACGGCCCAGGACTGGCCTTGGTTGCCGATGAAATGGAGGCCGCCACTGGTGTCGCCACCCACGGATTGCGCGGGTGTTGCGACCAAGGACAAAGTGCCGCTGGGGGTTGCTACACTGGCCAAGGTCGCTTGCATGCGACTGGAAAGGGTCGAGGAGAGGATAGAGACTGAATCTGGTCGCAGATCTTGTGCCTTGGTAGCA
>JBEIEG010000130.1:0-7236 GCA_040383035.1 Hyphomonadaceae bacterium
TAATTCGCTTGCCCCAAGTACCCGGTCGCGGAGGTACGAAGCTTGAGACAGCGCAAAGGTAAAAGGGGCCAGAGAAAACGACATAGCCGGATTATGGTGGACGGGTTTGGGGGGTGGGATAGATGGGGGATTTGTTCGGCAAACAGGCCCGGTGCTTTTCCCTGCCCCGCTTGCGATGTCATCCCCGACAAACGAAGCGTAGCGAAGTGCAGATCGGGGACCCCCCGCTGGCTGGGCGCCCAAAACCACAGAGGTCCCCGCTCTTCGTTACGCTTCGCTGCACTGCGGCGGGGATGACGACGATGAAAGTTGAGTTGGCTATTGGGCCCTTGGCAGTGCTGAAAAAAGTCGCTTTGGAACGATTTTAGTGATTCCTATGGTTCACCAAAACCGCCCGTTAATTGTCAGATACCAGCCCAGCCGCCTCAAGGGACGTTCCGCTGCGCTTCACTTCTGCCCTTGACCCGCCTGAACTGGCGCGCTTTTGCTTGAGTATAAGCGCTAGTGGGAGCGCGCAGCTCGTGCTGCGCGCTCCGGGGTTTCCAGCAACGCTCCGTCTGATTGGAGCGGTCAAGGGCAGAAGCGAAGCGACCCTTGACGGCCCCAATCAGACACACTGAAAATCGATTAGCGCTTTGCGTGCAGCATAACCTGCACCAAAGCGCGTCCAAGACCTTTTGCTTGCTTGGTTTCATTCGCATTATGACACTGTTCTAAAGTAGTCTATGCAAACTTAGTTTCAAACCTACTAGTTTAAAGTCGCTTGAATAAATTGGCGCGTTAACTTAGGGTAAAGTAAATTGAAAATTGGATTGAGCGCAGCTAAATTTGTTATTCCAAGGAGACGATAATGGGGTTAGATTGGCCACTGGTTTTTCAAGGTTTAAAAACCGTCTTAGATCCGCTTGCAATTGCGTCGTGACCGATTGCTTTTGTGGTTGCGGCTTGGTTGTTCCGGAAGCCTATAGCAAGCGTTACAAACCGGGTCAGTCAATTCAATGGCTTTGGCACCAGCGCTAGTTTTGCGCCCATTGAAGTGCAAAAAGATCAACAGGAACCCGAAAAAATTTCAGCTCCCGCGCCATTTGAAACTGCCATTCAGTCGCAACTGCCGCAAGTGGCGACCGATCCCGTTTTTGATGTTCTTGATAAGAATCTTAGTGACCATCTAGAAAAAATGATTCAGGGCGATGACGCTTTGAAACTTAAATGGGCAATAAGAGAGCGATCAATTAGCGAAAGTAATCGCATTCATGAAATGAATTACCGCTTGATTTTTGGTTCACAAATATCCGTGCTTAAATACTTAAACACTGCATCGCAAAGTCCGTTAGCGATGGTCGAAAGTTATTATAAAGAAAACGTTCGTGCTAATTCAATTTGGGAAGCTATGCATAAAGAGAGAACATTTGAACAATGGTTGGGTTTCTTAACCAACACGGGTTACGCCATTCGAGAATCAGGCGTTGGAGCGCCTAGCCTTCATATCACTCCATTCGGAAAGCACTTTCTTACATGGATGGTAAATGTAGGGGTAACTGAGCTTAAGGCGGGGTAACGATTTAGCCTAGGAAAGCTCCACTCTGCAGCGGATTCAATCAACCCTGTTTTGAACCTAAGGGCCGGCCCCCACCTACCCAACCTAGCCAGATCATGGTATCAATCTAGCCAGATTGGGAGTCCTCCATCGTGCAAGTCAATATATTAGAAGCCAAAAACCGCTTGTCTGAGCTCGTGAAGTCGGCTCAGGCGGGCGAAGAGGTTATTATTGCCAATCGCGGGCAGCCGGTTGTGCGTCTATCGCCAATTGAAGCGGGGGACACGGAAGCGGCGCCGGTCAACAGCGGTGCGGCCCTGTCAGCTTGGTTACAAGCGCGCCCTGTGCGGGGGCTTATGCTGAAGGATGAGGAGATTGAGGCCCAAGTCCTGCGAAATCGTGATGCATGGGACTAATTTATCTCGATAGCTGTATCTGCGTCTATGCCATTGAGTCTGGGTCGCGGTTTCACGGCAATGTTATCAGGGCATTGGCGAGCCAACCAGAAGCGCAATTTGCGGTCTCGCACCTGGTCATGGCCGAGTGTTTGGTTGGCCCGCTCAAAAGCGGGAATAGCTTTGTCGTTCAAGACTATGAAGCCTTGTTCAAACGCGTGGCAGTCCTTGATTTAAATGAAGCTGTCTTCCGCCAAGCGGCGCAAATACGCGCGCAAGGAAATTTGAAAATGCCCGATGCGTTGCATTTGGCGTGCGCACAATTCCATGGCTGTGCAGCCCTTTGGACAAATGATGAGCGCTTGGCTGACGCCAGTGGCGGCTTGGCGGAATCGATTGTCGGGGATCAAGCCAAACCTTAGTCGCTGGCATACCGTCCTTACGGCCTCGGACGCCCCAAACCCCCTGCAACTCCCTGCCTCCCCAATGTTGCGAATGCGCCTACCCCATGCTAGACGCCACGCACCACAAAGCAGCTTCGAGACCTCTGGTATCGAATCGCCTGATTTTGTTCCTTTAATCTAATGTGCACGCCCTCGCTCAGTCTGGTAGCTTTGGCGTGTCTTACACGTGAGTAGACCCTTTGAGTGGATCAAATCGCAGCGCCATCAGTGAAGCAGCCCAGCGCTATGGCGCAGCGCTGTTCGACCTGGCGACTGAATCCAAGAAGGTTGCTGCTGTGGAGCAAGACGCCAAGGCGCTCTTGGCCGCTTGGCAGACCAGCGCGGACTTGCGCGCTGCCTTGACCAGCCCGCTGTTCCCTGTGGAACAAAAGGCCGCAGCTCTTGGTGCCATCGCCAAAAAGATGAAGGCCAACGCCATCACGCAAAACTTTCTCGGCCTTGCAGCCCAAAACCGTCGTTCGGCGGACTTGGGTGGCATGCTGGCGGCATTCTTGGGCTTAGCAGCTCAGGCACGTGGCGCCGTTCTGGCCGAAGTCTCGACTGCAGAGCCCTTGAGCGAAGAACAACTCAAGAGCCTGACTGAAGCACTCGGCCGGGCCTTTAAGGCACCGGTTGATGTAGAAACCACGCTAAAGCCTGAACTTCTTGGCGGCCTCGTCGTCAAGGTTGGTTCCAGGCTGTTCGACGATTCTGTCAAATCTAAACTCGACGCACTCAAAATTGCGATGAAGGGGGCCTGAGGCATGGACATCCGCGCCGCAGAAATTTCCGCGATCCTTAAGGATCAAATCAAAAACTTCGGCGCTGAGGCAGCTGTTGCTGACGTCGGCACCGTGTTGTCCGTTGGTGACGGTATCGCCCGGGTCTATGGCCTCGACAGCGTCCAAGCGGGCGAAATGGTTGAGTTCCCAGGCGGGATCAAAGGCATGGCCTTGAACCTGGAGCGCGACAATGTCGGCGTCGTGATCTTCGGTGAAGACCGTGGGATCAAAGAAGGCGACACTGTAAAGCGCCTCGGCGAAATCGTGTCTGTTCCTGTCGGCAAAGGTTTGCTCGGTCGCGTGCTCAACCCATTGGGTGAGCCCATCGACGGCAAAGGCCCGCTGGTTGATATCGAAGCCGAGCGTAAGCAGGTGGACGTCAAAGCCCCCGGCATTATCCCTCGTAAGTCGGTACATGAGCCGATGCAGACCGGGATTAAGTCCATTGACGCGCTGATCCCAATCGGTCGCGGCCAACGCGAATTGATCATCGGCGACCGTCAAACCGGTAAGACCGCCATCGCCATCGACGCGATCCTGTATCAGCGCGAAGCCCATGACAATAACGCGCCAGAAAGCCAAAAGCTTTATTGCGTGTACGTCGTGATCGGCCAAAAGCGTTCGACCGTTGCTCAGTTGGTGAAAACCCTCGAAGAAGCCGGCGCTTTGAAGTACTCGATCATCGTGGCCGCAACCGCTTCTGAGCCTGCGCCTCTGCAGTTCTTGGCACCGTTCTCGGCTTGCACCATGGGTGAGTATTTCCGTGACAACGGCATGCACGCTTTGATGATCTATGACGATTTGTCCAAGCAAGCTGTGGCTTATCGCCAAATGTCCTTGTTGCTGCGTCGTCCACCAGGTCGTGAAGCTTATCCAGGTGACGTGTTCTATCTGCATTCGCGTTTGCTTGAGCGCGCTGCAAAGCTGAACGAAGACAATGGTTCTGGTTCGTTGACGGCTCTGCCAATCATCGAAACCCAAGCTAACGACGTGTCGGCCTATATTCCAACCAACGTGATTTCGATCACCGACGGTCAGATCTTCTTGGAAACCGACTTGTTCTACCAAGGCGTGCGTCCAGCTGTGAACGTTGGTCTGTCGGTGTCTCGCGTGGGTTCGTCGGCTCAGGTTAAGGCGATGAAGCAAGTGGCCGGTCCGATTAAGGGTGAATTGGCCCAGTATCGGGAAATGGCTGCCTTTGCGAAGTTTGGTTCGGACTTGGATGCTTCGACCCAGCGCTTGCTGGCCCGTGGTGCTCGCTTGACCGAAATGTTGAAGCAAGACCAGTTCGCGCCAGTGGCCGTCGAAGATCAGGTTGTCCTGATCTATGCCGGTACCAAGGGCTATTTGGACAGCGTCCCCGTCAGCGACATCAAGCGCTATGAAGCCGAATTGAAGGCTGCCTTGCGCGGGAAGTACAAGGACCTGTCTGACGCGATCAAAACCAAGCTGGACATCAAGGCCGACAATATCGAAGCGCGCATCAAAGAAGCGCTTGATGATTTCGCCAAGACGTTTGCTTAAGAGCGGGGCTGAGGGAACTAATCCATGGCCAGCTTAAAGGACTTTCGCACGCGTATCGCTTCGGTGAAGTCGACGCAGAAGATCACCAAAGCCATGCAAATGGTGGCGGCGGCAAAGCTGAAGCGTGCGCAAGAAGCAGCCGAAGCGGCGCGCCCCTATAGTGAAAAAGTCGCCGGGACCGTGGCCAATCTGGCAACGTCCGTGCAGGGCTCTGATGCGGCTCCCAAGCTGCTGCGTGGCTCTGGCAATGACCAAGTCCATTTGGTGGTTGTTGCCACCTCTGAGCGCGGCCTGTGCGGCGGGTTCAACACCAATATCGTCAAGAAGTCGCGCGAACTGATTGTCAGCCTGCAAGCGCAGGGAAAAACGGTCAAAATCTTGACCGTGGGCAAAAAGGGTCGCGATCAGTTAAAGCGTGTTTATGCGTCTTTATCGGTTGGCCATATTGAATTTGCCGGCGTGCGTACCTTGGGTGCGGCTCAAAGTGCACAAGTCAGCCACAAATTGGTTGAGATGTTCGACGCCGGTGAGTTTGACGTCGCGCATCTGGTGTTCTCGCGCTTTAAGTCAGTCATCAGCCAAATCGCCACAGTACAACAATTGATCCCGGTTGTTGCCCCAGAAGGCGTTGCAACGTCTGATACGGGCGGTGGCGTCTATACCTATGAGCCAGGCGAAGAAGCAATTCTGGAAGCCTTGCTGCCACGCTATCTCGACAGCCAGATTTTGGGCGCTTTGCTGGAAAATGCCGCTGGTTTCTATGGGGCCCAAATGGGTGCTATGGACAATGCGACACGCAACGCAGGCGACCTGATCAAGAAACTGACTTTGCAAATGAACCGCAAGCGTCAGGCCATGATTACCACCGAATTGACAGAAATTATCGCGGGTGCGCAGGCGGTTTAAGCCACGCACAGATCGCGCAGCAAGAGACTACGAAGGGCAAATCAGATGAGCATCCATGTTAAAGGCAAAATCGCCCAAGTGATCGGCGCCGTTGTCGACGTTGAGTTTGATGGCGAACTGCCAAGCATCCTCAACGCCTTGGAAACCAGCAACAATGGCAAGCGCCTTGTGTTGGAAGTCGCCCAGCATCTGGGTGAAAAGACCGTGCGCACCATCGCAATGGACGCTACCGAAGGCTTGGTTCGTGGCCAAGAAGTCACCGACACCGGCAACCCCATCATGGTGCCAGTTGGTCCTGCTACATTGGGCCGCATCATCAACGTGATTGGTGAGCCGATCGACGAAGCAGGCCCGATCGTGTCGGCCCAAGGCAAGCGCTCGATCCACCAAGCAGCGCCAGCTTTTGTCGACCAAAAGCCAGCACCAGAAGTTTTGGCCACTGGCATCAAGGTTGTGGACTTGCTCTGCCCTTACGCCAAGGGTGGTAAGATTGGTCTGTTCGGCGGTGCCGGCGTGGGCAAAACCGTTTTGATCCAAGAGCTGATCAACAACATCGCAAAGGCCTATGGTGGTTATTCGGTTTTGGCCGGTGTGGGTGAGCGGACCCGCGAAGGCAACGACCTTTATTACGAAATGATCGAATCCAAAGTGAACGTCGACCCCAAGGAGAACAATGGTTCCACCGAAGGCTCGCGCTGCACCTTGGTCTATGGTCAGATGAACGAGCCCCCAGGTGCCCGTGCACGCGTGGCTTTGACGGGTCTGGCTCAGTGCGAATATTTCCGCGACGAAGAAGGCAAAGACGTGTTGTTCTTCGTCGACAACATCTTCCGCTTTACCCAAGCTGGTTCGGAAGTGTCCGCACTTTTGGGTCGTATTCCTTCGGCCGTGGGCTATCAGCCAACCTTGGCGACCGACATGGGTGGCTTGCAAGAGCGCATCACCTCGACGGTTAAGGGCTCCATCACCTCGGTTCAGGCCATCTACGTGCCAGCCGACGACTTGACCGACCCTGCACCAGCCGCCTCGTTCGCCCACTTGGACGCAACGACCGTGTTGAACCGCTCCATCGCCGAAAAAGGCATCTACCCAGCTGTGGACCCACTGGACTCTACCTCGCGAATCCTTGAGCCACGTATCGTGGGTGAAGATCACTACCAAACCGCCCGTCGGGTTCAAGAAATCCTGCAGCAATACAAAGCCCTGCAAGACATCATCGCGATCTTGGGCATGGACGAATTGTCGGAAGACGACAAATTGGTCGTGTCGCGCGCCCGTAAGGTAGAGCGCTTCTTGTCGCAGCCATTCCACGTGGCAGAAGTGTTCACCGGTTCGCCCGGTAAGCTCGTCTCGCTGGAAGACACCATCCGAGGCTTCAAAGGCCTCGTGAACGGTGACTATGACCATTTGCCAGAGCAAGCCTTCTACATGGTCGGCAATATCGATGAAGCGATTGCCAAAGCTCAAAAGATGGCTGCTGAAGCCGCCTAAGTGCTGCTTGCACAAAGCAAAAAGAAGGCCCCGTAGCGCTGCTGCGGGGCCTTTTTGTTTCAGGACAATGGAGGCAGTCCCCAGACAGGGACAAAGTTGGCGCACGAACCACATTTGATCACAGCGAGGTGACGTTTCGACTGTTGCAGTGCTTTGCA
>JBEIEG010000131.1:0-7159 GCA_040383035.1 Hyphomonadaceae bacterium
AGCGCGCCTCGTGCGTTTGATCGGTGGACTTGATACACCAGAGCTGCGTTTTCGAGTGGGGCTAGCCCTTGGCCTTACGCTCATTTCCAAGGTTTTCATTGTCGGCGCCCCTTTGGTGCTGGCTGATGCCGTGAATGGCCTAAGTAGCGGCAACAATCCGTCTTGGGACGCGGTGTTTCTGATGGCGATTGGCGCATGGGCGTTGATGCGGTTTTTGGGGTCTGGTGCACCCCAATTGCGCGATACCATTTTCCAGCCTGTCAGTGAGGAAGCGCAAAGGCGCGCAGGGGTTGCCGTTTTCGGCCATGTGCATGCCCTTGGGATCCGTTTCCATCAGTCCAAGCGCACGGGCGCAGTATGGCGCACGATTGAACGGGGTGTTCGCGCCATCGACTTTTTGACCCGCTTTGTCGCTTTCAACATTGGGCCAACCTTGCTTGAGCTCGTGATGGCAGCAGTCGTCTTGGGTGTGCGCTATGGCTGGTTCTTTGCTTTGATCGCGGCTTCAACCGTCGTGGTCTATACGATCATTACCTTGGCGATTACCGAGTGGCGCCTGCAATATCGCCGCGACATGAATGATGCCGACAGCGAAGCAACGGGCCGAGCAGTCGATTCCTTGATGAATTTCGAAACCGTCAAAGCCTTTGCTGCTGAAGCGCGAGAGACCGAGCGCTATAATCAAGCGGTTCGAACCTATGCCAAAGCCTCCGTGCAATCCAACGCTACCCTCCAAGGCCTCAACGCTGCGCAAGGCTTTATCCAGAATTTGGGTCTGGCAGCCATGGTGGCCGCCGCAGGCTATGCGATTTCTCGTGGCACGATGGGGGCAGGCGATATTGCCGCTGTGACGCTTGTTATGCTGAACCTGTATGGACCACTCAATATTCTTGGCTTTGCATGGCGCGAAATCAAACAAAGTTCCATCGACATGGAAGCCATGTATGCGCTCCTTGATGAACGCCCTGATATTGCAGACAAGCCGTCAGCGATCGCTTTAGACGTCAGCCAAGGCGAGGTAGAATTTGACCGTGTCGCCTTTGTGCATGACGGTCGCCATGCGGGGCTATCCGACGTCTCTTTTAACATCCCCAGCGGCAAGACCGTGGCAATTGTTGGTCCGTCTGGTTCGGGGAAGTCCACAATCGTGCGCCTGCTATTTCGCTTCTATGATCCCCAGGCCGGGGCTGTTCGCATTGATGGCCAAGACTTGCGCGATGTGACCCAAGAAAGCGTGCGCGCGGCCATTGGCCTCGTGCCCCAAGACGTTGTGCTGTTTAATGACACTTTGGCCTATAACATCGCCTATGGGCGTCCAGATGCCACGCCTGCGGAAATCGACGAGGCGGCCAAAATGGCGCGCTTAGAGGGCCTGATCGCGGCAGCACCGATGGGACTTCAAACCAAAGTGGGTGAGCGCGGCTTGAAACTGTCGGGGGGGGAGCGTCAGCGTGTCGGGATCGCTCGTGCTCTCTTGAAAAATCCAGCGATCCTCGTGCTCGATGAAGCAACCTCCAGCCTCGACTCGGTTACTGAAGCCGAAGTTCGCGAAGCGTTAGAAGATGCTGCCAAAGGCCGCACGACCTTGGTGGTCGCCCATCGCTTATCAACTGTGGCTGATGCAGATGAAATCATCGTGCTCGCTGATGGCAAAGTTGCCGAACGGGGCAGCCACGAAGCGCTCTTGGCAAAGGGCGAGGTTTATGCCGAATTATGGGAGATGCAGGCCCGTATGAATGCTCAGGTAGTGGCCGAAATTCCCTAGGCCGCAGTCTTGTTCTGACAGCGATAGAAACTCGACCGCGATTGGGTCAATCTCTTGCTTCAAGTGGATTTTAAGGGGGGGTGAGGAAAGTGGCTCCCCGAGTAGGGCTCGAACCTACGACAAAGCGATTAACAGTCGCTTGCTCTACCAACTGAGCTATCGGGGAACACTTGAAGGCGCGCCTTATACCGCCACCTTCGGATCGTGCAAGCCTTTGATGCCGATTGAATGCAGCAAGCTGCAGATCATGACACCTGAGGCACGTTAAACCATAGCGCCAAAAAAAAGCGGGGAGCCGTTGCGGGCCCCCCGTTAAGATCGGGTATGGTGGGGTATCTTCCGAAGAAGATGAGAGCAGTTAATATGATTCTAACCTTAATGTTTGGTTAATTTGATCATTACCGATGGGCAGGAAGCTCTGCTTTACTAGTGCACTTCTGTGACGAAATCGGCGGTGGGGCGGCGCACTTTTGTAAGATTTACCAGCCAATCGCCTTCTTCTTGACGATAGCCCAAGGGCACGATCACAACGCTGCGTAGGCCGCGTTCACTGAGGCCCAAAATCTTGTCCACAGCTGTTGGGTCAAAGCCTTCCATCGGCGTGGCATCCACTTGGGCTTCGGCGGCAGCAACCATCGCGACACCTAAGCCAATATAAGCCTGACGGGCAGCGTGCTGATAATTGGCTTCCGCATCGCGCTGTGGATAGGTCGCCAACAACATGTTGCGATAATTTTCCCAGCCATCGTTTTTAAAGCCGCGGATTTCGTTGGTGAGGTCAAACATGTGATTGATGCGCTCAACGGTATAATTGTCCCAAGCGGCAAAAACCAAAACATGCGAGCCTTCCGTGATCTGGGCCTGATTCCATGCCGCAGCCTGAATTTGTGCGCGGACTTCTGGATTGGTGACCAAAATTACTTCGTAAGGCTGCAAACCGCTTGAAGTTGGGGTGAGACGAATGGCCTCAAGGATCGCCGCAATCTTGTCTTCGCTGACTTTTTTGCTCGGGTCCATTTTCTTTGCGGCATAGCGCCAATTGAGCTGATCGATAAGCATAGAGAGTTTCCTTTTGGTGATCAGCGCATTGCCGATTGGGTGACATCTGGGGTGCGTGTGCCCGCGAGGGAATAGCGGGGACTGTAAGGGGGCCGCTAGTTGGACACAGCGACATCTGTTTGAGATATTCAGGAAGATCGGGGTAAGCTCAATTTCACCCGAGAACCCCATGTTCAGCCAAATCGTTGTTGGCAGCAATGATCTCGACAAAGACGTCGCATTTTACGCGACTTGGCCCGTTTGGCCTACATCGGCAGGAAAATCCCGCAGCCGACCGCCTTGTCCACGTCGTGGCAGAGGCCCGCCGCGTTAGCTATAAGACACCACCTCAAACTCAATGCCATTGTCGTCGAAGAAATAAAAACGGCGACCGGGTTCATAATCGCCGTGGTTGAAGGGCGTGAGGCCGTGGGTGACTACTTTGGCTTCCACTGAATCCAACTCATCCACGACAATCGCAAGGTGATTCAGCGGCGCGCCTTTTGGAAAATCGCGGCTCTGGCCCTCGCGTGGGCGATAGACGGCAATATATTGGTCCGCGGTGCCAACATGGACCGTATAACCGCCATCGCGGGCAGGGCCGGACCAGCGTATTTGCCAGTCAAACAAGTCGACCAATAATGCGGCTGTTTGGTCGGCATCGGCGACCGTGACATTGACGTGTTCAAGAAAAGACTGGGTCATCTGAGAAGCTCCTAGCGTGAGTGCTGACTTGACAGATGGGTTTATGCAACCTCAACCTAACTTGAGGTCAAGCTTCATACTCAAGGAAATCGCAGTGCAGGCACATGACGTTTTGAGCATCGGAGAAATCGCCAATCGGGTCGGCCTCTCGGTCTCGGCAATCCGCTTTTATGAGGCCCGAGGTCTGATCATCGCGCACCGCAGTTCTGGCCAGCAGAGGCGCTATCATCGCGCCGATATTCGCCGGCTATCCTTTATCAAGATCGCCCAACAGCTTGGGCTAAGCCTTGATGAGATTAAGGCTGAGCTTGACCGTTTGCCGCTGGGGCGTGCGCCAAATGCCCGCGACTGGCGCAGTATCAGCCAAGCTATTGCCACGACGCTCGATAGCAAAATTCAGGCTCTCACCAAAACGCGGGACCGTCTCGATGGCTGTATCGGCTGCGGCTGCCTGTCCTTAGAGACCTGTGCGCTATTCAATCCCGAGGACCAAGCCAGAAAATATGGGGCAGGGCCACGCTATCTGATGGGCGATGACATCCCAACGAGCGCCAACGATTAATCACAAGATCGGCTAAAGGAAAAAGCGGGGGGTGGAGGCCTCGCCCGGAATCGAACCGGGGTACACGGATTTGCAATCCGCTGCGTCACCACTCCGCCACGAGGCCTTCTGGACGCAGAAGCAAGCGGGTGGACGGGCGATGTAACAGAGGAGGCCTTAAGCGGCAATGAATGTCTGCAGGTTGGCGCTGCAACTAAAGCGCGATGCTGACGACTTTGGACAGTTATCCATTCTTGCCCGCAAGACCCAATTCCTTGTAATGAGTCCGCACGCTGGATTGAATAGCTTAAAGCAAGGGTACGGGGACCGACATGGATTTTGCGGCAGCACGCGACACGATGATCGAAAGCCAAGTTCGTACCAATGATGTTAGTGATCTGGCATTACAAAGCGCAATGCGGGTTGTGGAACGAGAAACCTTTGTCGTCCCGGAAAAGCGCGCCTTTGCTTATGCCGAAGTGACGTCCCCGACACCGTCTGGCCGTTGGTTATGGAAGCCAAGGGATTTTTCGAAATTGGCTCAAGCCGCGAACGTCATGGCTGGCGAACGGGTTTTGGTGATTGGCGGTGCCGGCGGCTACAGCGTTGCTGTTTTTGCCGCCTTGGGCTGTACGGTCACAATGCTGGACGATGTGGCTGTTGAGGTCGCTGGGGTTAACAGTGTGGTGGGTGCACTGGACGCTCCGCCTACCGGCCCGTTTGACGTTGTTTTCGTCGATGGCGGCGTTGAGACTTTTCCGGAGGCTTGGACAAAAGTCTTGGCAGAGCAGGGCCGCTTGTGCGTCGTTGTTCTGAAAGGACCTATGGGCACAGCAAATATCTTCACTAAGAGTGGAACAAGTGTCGCTGGACGCGTTGTTTTTGATGCGACGGTTCCTCAATTGCCGGGCTTTTCGGTTGCACCTGCATTTGCGTTTTAACGAATTGTTGTCAGATTCGGGGCATCGCTAGACTTTGGTTGGCAATCCAAGTTAGCTTGCTGAACTTCATGTGCGATTCGCACACCATGGGGATATTATGAGCGCCGCAGACGCACAAGCCGAACCGACTATGGAAGAAATCCTGGCCTCGATCCGCCGGATTATTTCTGAAGATGATAGCACAGCTCCAGCAGCTGAGGCCGCACCTGTGGCAGAACCTGATTTCGGTGATGAAGTTTTGGAACTGAACGAGCCCGTTATGGAAATGCCGGAAACCGTCTCGCCAGATTTCGACTTTGACGCTTTGCCTGTCGATGATGAGCCAGAAGTCGCGCTGGAAGAAATTATTGTTGAAGATCGCGTGGAAGAGCCAGAGCTTGAGCCTGAGCCAGTAGCGCCGCCTCCAGCTCCTGTCGCTGCAGCACCCATGCCTGAACCAGTCTATGTGCCGGCACCAGAACCTGAGCCATCACCATTCCCGTTCGATCAAGGTCTCGTCAGCAATCCGATTGCCGACAAGACATCGAGCGTGTTTGCAAAATTGGCCCCCAACACCACGCTTCCCGGCATGTTCATCTCGGGCAATACGGTGGAAGCCTTGGTGGGTGAGCTCATTAAGCCGATGTTGAAAGACTGGCTTGATGCGAATTTGCCCCGCATTGTGGAAGAAAAGGTCGAAGCCGAAGTCGCACGGATCGCCCGTCGCTCCTTCTAAGACTGTGCTTTGCGCCCTTGAGGCCGCTTCCAACAGCAGAAAGTCTTCAAAAGAACGGCGTTGGCATGGTATGCCAACGTCGCTTTTGTTTGGTGCCAATGGGGCTAATCCCCGCCGCCCACATCACCTTTACTCGGGACACACATGTTAGAAAGTCATTTTTCCGCTCAAGCTGCTGAGCCTCGCCTTTATGCGGCGTGGGAACAATCAGGCGCGTTTAAGCCAAAAGCCGATCCAGACGCCGAGACTTTCTCCATCGTTATTCCGCCCCCAAATGTTACAGGATCCCTGCATATTGGCCACGCGCTGAATTGCACGCTGCAGGACATTTTGTGTCGCTTTGAGCGGTTACGCGGCAAGTCCGTCCTGTGGCAACCGGGCCTCGATCACGCTGGTATTGCGACCCAAATGGTGGTTGAGCGTCAGATGGCGCAAAGCGGTACCAATGAAAATCGTCGGACATTGGGGAGGGAAAAGTTCTTAGAGCGCGTCTGGTCTTGGAAGGCCGAGAGCGGCGGGACAATTACAACCCAACTCAAGCGCTTGGGCGCGTCATGTGACTGGAGCCGTGAACGCTTTACCATGGATGACGGCTTGTCTGCGGCTGTGCGCAAAGTCTTTGTTCAGCTCCATAAAGAAGGTCTGATCTATCGCGACAAGCGCTTGGTTAACTGGGATCCCCACTTTGAAACCGCCGTCTCGGACCTCGAGGTGGTCAAAGAAGAGCGGGCAGGGCATTTTTGGCACTTCAAATATCCGCTGGAAAATGGCGAGACCTATCAGTTCCCCATCGCGTTTGACGAAAACGGCGAGCCTACGGAGTTTGAAACTCGTGACTATATTTCGATAGCCACAACGCGCCCTGAAACCATGTTGGGCGATGGCGCGGTCGCGGTTCACCCCAGCGACAAGCGCTATGCGTCGATTGTGGGCAAGCGTTGCCTCCTGCCGCTGGCAGATCGTTTGATCCCGATCATTGCGGATGAATATCCAGACCCGGACTTTGGCTCAGGTGCGGTGAAGATCACCGGTGCGCACGACTTCAACGACTATAAGGTCGCCCGTCGCCACAACATCGAGATGTTCATTCTGCTCGATACCAAGGGCCGGATGTTGGATGCCGACTATATTCCCGAGGCCTATCGCGGCCTCGACCGGTTTGAGGCGCGCAAGCAAGTGGTGGCCGATATTGATGCGCGCGGCCTGATGCTCAAAGTCGAAGACAAGCTGATCACCCAGCCACTGGGTGAGCGTTCAGATGTCGTGATTGAGCCGATGTTGACCGACCAATGGTATGTCGATGCAGCTAAGCTTGCCGTCAATGCACTTAAATCGGTGGAAAGCGGCGAGACCAAGTTTGTGCCCGAAAGCTGGACAGCGACTTATTATCAATGGATGCGCAATATCGAGCCTTGGTGCGTCTCGCGCCAACTCTGGTGGGGTCATCGGATTCC
>JBEIEG010000132.1:0-7123 GCA_040383035.1 Hyphomonadaceae bacterium
AGGATGACGTCGACTTCAACGGTCGGGTTGCCACGGCTGTCTAAAATTTCACGGCCAACGATGTCGATAATTGCGGTCATAGGGGGGCTCCACCAAACTGGCTGCAGCGTGAGGCAAATCATCACCTGCGTTCCGCCTAGCGGGTTAGCGCGACCGCGCGCGCAAAGCTAGGCTAAAGACGCAAATGCCCTATGCTAGAGTGCAAGCTTGAGGGGTTGGGCCGTTGGTTTTAAGCTCGCGCGCATCAACATCATCGCGCTTGCAAACAAAATTGCCCCCAAGCCTTGATGGGAAATCCCGAGCAAAACGCCTTCAATCTGCGGCGGTGCCCAGATACCAAAGCCGATCAGGGTCGAGACACCCAGCACCATTTGGCACACAACTAGGATCGCAACCACATTGCCCCACAGGACGATATCGCGCTGTGCCGAACGTCGTGTCAGCAGCCAGACCAGCACCATCGCGATGCCGATTCCATAGGCACCCAAGCGGTGGTTGAATTGAATGGTGGAGGTATTCTCGACAAAATTGCGCCACATCGGGCTCAAAGCCGCATAGTCATTTGGATAAAGGCCACCTGCAAACGTAGGCCAATCATTGTTAAGGAGGCCCGCATCGGTTCCCGCCACAAAGGCACCCAAGACAATTTGAACTGCCAAGAACACAACAAAGCCAATCGCCCAGGGCGCGACTTTACTGTCCCCCTGTTGGGGTTGTTTTGGCGTGATTAGATCCAAGGCGGTCCACAGCGCTAAGCTCATTAACAAGATCGCCAAGGAAAGATGGGTCGCCAAGCGATAGGCGGCCACGTCCAGACGGTCACCGCTCAAGCCTGAACTGACCATCCACCAGCCAATAAAGCCCTGCAGCCCACCCAGGGCAAACATGCCAATCAACCATGGGGTCATGCTAGGCCGCAAATGCCGCATCAAGGCAAACACCACCAATGGCACCGCAAACGCCAAGCCGACCACGCGGCCGAGCAAGCGATGCGCCCATTCCCACCAGAAAATGAACTGAAACTCACCTAGGCTCATGCCCTTGTTTTGCAGCTTATATTCCGGGATTTGACGATAGCGCTCAAACTCAACCGCCCATTGCTCAGCATTGAGCGGCGGGATTGCGCCATGGATCGGCGACCAATGGGTGATCGAGAGCCCTGAATCAGTCAGCCGTGTCGCCCCACCGACGATGACCATGCACAAAACCAAAAAGGCGATGAACAACAGCCAACTACCAACCCGGAGGTCGTAGATACGCTGACGATGCTCTGGCAGGGCTACTTGGCTACGCAAGTTGGAAACAGGCAAAACATTGGTCATGACAGCTTGGCGTCCTAAGTATCGGTACAAGTAGATGGCCGACACACCTTGGCAAGGGCGCGCGGTGACCCAACAGATCAGTCACAGCGACGTGGTTTGCGGCGCGGCCTGCTTACAGGCTAAAGAGGCCTAACATCAAGGGAGAAGCATGTGAAAGCGACACATCGACGCGCCATTGGAATCACACTGACACTGGTAGTCTTGGTGGTTTATTCGTTCTTTGCAGCCTCTGTAGGGGCCTTGTTTGCGGACAAGCATTGGACAGCGCAGATCGCCTATTTTGCGATTGCCGGTCTTGCTTGGGTGTTCCCACTCTATCCAGTTTACATGTGGATGCGAAAACCCGACCCTGATGAAGCGGCTGCTGAAAAGCCACCCGAAGCCGCGGCCATACGCAAGCGCAGCTAAACAATCATCTTTAAATTTTGGGGTGAGAATGGTCGGAGCGGCGGGATTCGAACCCACGACCCCTTGTCCCCCAGACAAGTGCGCTACCAAGCTGCGCTACGCTCCGACCTTTGCTCGCAAACAGGTGACTGTGCGAGGGCGTGGCTATAGACGGGCAAAGGGTTGGCGGCAATCTTTGTTGTCAGAGATTTTTCACAGAAGTCCGCGCCCCAGCCGCCAGCAGACTTCAGCCCTTGTCCAGATCCTTGGCGAATTCCAACAAGATCAAATCATGGCCGCGGGTCATCTTGGGGTCTGAATGAATATCGGCCATTGAGACGCTGTTGCCTGTCGCCGCATAACCACGTCGCCTATAAAAGGCGATGAGTTCGCTTCGCCCTTCAATCACGGTCATAGTCATGCGTGTAGCGGCGAAAGATTGGCAGGCTTCGGCCTCTGCGGCTTCCATCAGAACTTTACCAACCCCGCCGCCTTGGAGCGAAGGTTCGACGGCAAATTTGCCGAAGCTGCAAGTGTCTGGCGTTTCGCTCAGATACTCGATATCGGCGCAGCCCATCAGCTGGCCCTCACCATTCTTGGCGATCAGTAGGCGGTGATGCGGGCTTTGGAGAACCTGATCAATCGCTTCAGGCGTGATCCTCTCGCCATCGATCAAGTCGGCTTCAGAGGTCCAGCCCTGCCTGCTTTCATCGCCGCGATAGGCACGCTGCATCAATGCAACAATTCCATCGCGATCAGAAGGCGTGGCTAGTCGAATGGTCAGTGCTGACATGAATGACGGCCTTAATTTAAAGATTAGGAAGCGCGGCGCTGTAAGGCTGCCGCGGCAGCTAAAATGGCGTCTGCCCGTTCGAGCTTCTCAAGGGCTGCTTGCAAGCGGACCTGATTAGCCTGATCAACCAACGGGGTGGCCGCTTTAGCAGACGTTACCGCTTCAGCAGCAGGTAAAGGAGACAGCGGATGGACTGGCCCACGGGCGGCAGCCCCGAGTGCCAAAGCCTCTGGATCAAGTGTGATTGGAGGCAAAACATCCGGCTGGGGACCGGCACCCCGGGTGCGCACATAGGCAACGCCCTGATCCCTCAAAACCTTCTGAACGCCTTTGAGCTGATAGCCATCTTCTTGCAGCAAAGCGCGGATACCGCGAAGCAGGGCCATATCTTCGGGCCGATAATGCCTTCGACCCCCTGCCCGCTTGAGCGGACGTAATTGTGGAAACTTACCTTCCCAAAAGCGCAAGACATGGGCAGGCACATCCAAGAGCTCAGCAGCCTCGGTAATTGTCCGAAAGGCCTGTTCCCCTTTTTCGATGCCTGCCACCTTTATCCTCAGCCTTTTTCGACTCGCTCCCGCATGATTTGGGAAGCCTTGAAACTTACCACGCGACGCGCTGAAATGGTTGCTTCGACGCCTGTCTTTGGGTTTCGCCCGATTCGGGGGCGCTTGGCTCTAACGCTGAAATTGCCAAACCGTGCAAGCTTGACCAACTGACCCCGCTCTAAGGTTTTGGCCAAATGCTCCAACATGGATTCAAGCAAATCTGAACAATCATTCCGCGACAAACCTACTTCACGCCCTAAAGCGTCAATCAAATCCGCGCGAGTTAGTGTTTTACCCACGTCTTGCCCCCCTCATTGGCTTTCCGGAAGCCCGCCCACTTTGTGGTGCGTCCATCCAGTCTTCCTATCAACAATACTTGCATTAAACCCCTATTTTACAATACGTCCAGTCCATTTACAGCCGGATTAGCGATGCACCCCATGTAAAACCGCCGCCCATGGCTTCTAAAAGCACCAAATCACCCTTTTGAATGCGCCCATCTTGTCGAGCGACCTCAAAGGCCAGCGGCACCGAGGCAGCAGATGTGTTGCCGTGCTGGGTTACCGTGGTTATCACTTTATGCTCGTCCAAGCCCATGCGGCGGGCAACGCCTTCAAGGATCCGACGGTTCGCCTGATGGGGGACAAACCAGTCGATATCGGCAACCTCAACCCCTGCTTTCGCACAACATGCTGCAATTGCTTCGGAAATGTTTCCAACCGCATGACGAAACACGGCTTGGCCCTGCATCTTGAGCTTGCCGATGCGACCGCCTTGCGAAGCCCCGCCATCTACATAAAGTAAGTCCGCATGGCGGCCATCAGCGCGAAGCGCGTGGGCAAGGACACCGCGCCCCCCTGCTTCTTCAACCGGCACGGCGCCAATAATCATCGCCCCTGCCCCGTCACCGAACAAAACGGCCGTTGTGCGGTCAGACCAGTCCAAGATGCGAGAAAATGTTTCAGCGCCAATGACTAAGGCTGTTTTGGCCTGCCCCGTTTGTACCATAGCATCCGCGACTGACAGCGCGTAGACGAAGCCCGAGCACACCGCTTGAATGTCGAAGGCAATCGCGACTGGGACACCAAGCTCTGCCTGGATTAATGTTGCGGTCGCAGGAAAGGTCCGGTCTGGCGTAGAGGTCGCGCACACGATCAGATCGATGTCCGCGGGCGTCAAGTTTGCATCCGCCAAGGCCCGCCGTGCGGCCTCTGTGCCCAAAGTCGCGGTTGTCTCTAAAGGCCCGGCCACGGCACGTTGGGCAATCCCTGTGCGCTCCTGGATCCAAGCATCATTGGTGTCGATCATGGTCTCGAGTTCAGCATTGGTCACAATGCGCTCTGGAGTCATGGCACCACTACCCAGATAGACAGACCGCATCAGCCCTGAATCGTGTTTCATGCCTGTTAGGCCTCCTCGGCCGCTGCCGGGGTTTGCGCTTGAACTTGGGCCGCTGCGCGCGCTGCAGTTAGGCGCAGCAAATTGTCGGCAACTTGGGTCATGTAGGAGCTTGCCGCCAAGCGCGCCCCCACCGCCATCGCATTGGCAAAGCCGCGCGCATCGGTGCCACCATGAGATTTAATGACAAGCCCATTCAGACCCAAGAACACCCCGCCATTGGAACTGCTAGGGTCCATCCGATCTTTCAGTTTTTTGAGGCCGGAAGAAGCCAAAAGTGCGCCGGCCATCGCAAGCGGGCTTGAGGTCAGAGCCTCTTTCAAGAATGCGCCAACCAAGCGCGCAGCGCCTTCGGCCGTTTTCAAGGCAATATTGCCGGTAAAGCCATCGGTGACGACCACATCGGTCTTGCCCATCGAAATATCATTGCCCTCGACAAAGCCATGCACATCCAAATTCAGCGTTGCGCCATAGAGGCGCAGCAAGCGCATGGCCTCACGAATGTCCTCGTGGCCCTTCACATCTTCTGAGCCGACATTGAGCAGACCAATCGTGGGCCGCTCCATCCCATAAAGCGCTTTGGCAAAGGCTTCGCCCATAATGGCGAAATCCACCAATTGATCGGGGTCGGAATCAACATTTGCGCCAACGTCCAAAACGACGCAATGGCCCTTTGGTGTGGGCCAGGAGGCGGTGATAGCCGGGCGGTGAAGCCCTTCCATCGTGCGCAATTGCAAATGCGCGACCGCCATCAATGCGCCAGTATTGCCTGCAGACACGACCGCGGCGGCCTCGCCAGCTTTGACCGAGGCAATGGCATTCCACATGCTGGTGCCCTTTTTGCGCATCGCTTGGCTGGGCTTGGCATCCATGGGCACGATGTCGGCTGTATGGCGGACGTCGCTAGCGGCCTTAGCGGCAGGCAGATTGGCCAATAGTTGGTCTAGGGCTGCTTGATCGCCATGCAGGATAAAGCGGGCTTGCGGGTTTTCCTGCGCGAATTGATCCACTCCGGCAAGGATTGCATCTGGTGCGTGATCCCCGCCCATGGCGTCGATCGATAGCGTTAAGCCAATTGTCATCCCGTCTCCTTGGGCGTTAGCCCCTGCGCCTATAGCCAACCGAACCAGTCAGCGCTGCGAGGCGGCATTACCCACCAAACTGGCGAAACTCCATGACATTATTCAGACGATTCTAAGTAAATCGCTGCAGTTTCCATGGTTTTTCAGCGTGGCAGTGGCAGCTCACCGCGCAAGAGAGTTTCGTCTGCAACCCCTTGCAGGTCAAGAGTCCAATCACGGATGCGTGAAGCCAATTCAGTGGCAAAGCCTTGCGCTGTGGGGTCTTTTTCAAGCACATGCACGCCGATCGCTTCCGCCAAAACGCCCATTTGCTCACCCTCCGGCAATTCTAGCGCACCGGTATAGACCGCCATACGGCCGTAGAAGCTTTCAGCCAGCTTTCTGATTCGCTTGCCGACGGACAAATCACCGACGCCCAATTCCCGCAACGCATGGTCGAGGGCTGAAAACATGATGTTGAACACTTCTTGGGATGTTTCTTCCGCCTGATCACCGCGCTTGGACAAGCGCCCGAACAAAACTGAAGCATGCAAAGCCAACATCTCAAACCGCCCATCAGGACTGTCTGGCACGCGGCCTTCGCCATAGAGTGCAGGCTCGCGCGCCGCGAGGCTCAATTGATCATAGAGTGCGCGGGCCGCGACTTTGATGGGCTTTTTGCGAAACAGGCGAGAGATTAAATTCGTGGGCATGATGAACCTATCGGGGAGAAAGCGGGCCGCCCGCAAGCAGGTGGACGGCCGCTCAAGGCTTCAAGATGAAGCTGTAACGTGAACCTTAGGCTTGAACCTTACATTCCGGCGGGCTAGGTCAAGGCAAGCGCTGCGGGCTTTGCCACATTTTTGGCTAAACGTGCAGAGACATCTACAGCGCCGCGACAGGTGCAGCATCAATTCTTTGGCATTTTTGCCTTAATTTGTTGCCAGTTGCGCGTTATGGGCAAGCTAAGCACGATGCACGCGCCACCTTTGGCGCTGGCGGATATGGGATGAACACGATGCGTGGAAGAAACTTGGCTGCTGTTGCCCTCCTCTGTGGCGTCTCCCTCCTTGGGGCGTGCACCGGCACAATCGACCGCCGCGGCTTCCTCGCTGACGAAAGCCAAAAAGCGGCCTTCCAAGATGGTGTGGACACCAAAGAAACCGTGCTGACGCGGATGGGCAACCCATCGCAGACCGGCACCTTCGACGAGCAGACGTGGTATTACATCTCGTCCATCCAAAAGCAGACCGCTTTCTATCTGCCGCGCACCATGGAACGCACCATTGTTGCCATCTCGTTTGATGATAGCGACAAAGTCGCCGCCGTTCGCACGTACGCCCTCGCTGATGGCCGCGTGATCGACTATGACACCCGCCGCACCCCAACCCGGGGCCGCGAAGTCACCTTCCTCGAACAAATCTTCGGCTCCATCGGCCGCGCCCCGGTCCAATTGCCGGGCTCCGATCCGAACTTGCCGACATCAGCGGGTGGTCCTCGGCGGAATTAGGGGATGGGGCTTCTGAGGGCGTACATGGTCTTGGGTCCATGGTTTGGATCAAAAGAATACTCATAACGCCTTCAAGCATCGCTCTGCTTAGCTTGAATCCGGGG
>JBEIEG010000133.1:0-7090 GCA_040383035.1 Hyphomonadaceae bacterium
GATAGGGAGCCTCGGCGTTCAAGGGGTTAGAAGTGCGGGGCTGTTGTGCAGGTACCAAGGGCCGGATACCCGCACCAAAGCTCAACCCAGCCAAGAGTACCACCCAAGAGCCAATGACCGAAATTTCTGCAGGTGCCAATAAAAAGGCTGCAAGCCCGGCACACCACATACCAAAAACCGCGGCGCCGTTTGTGTCAGACTCCCTGCGGTCAAGTGCCAGACGACCACTGGTCACGACCGCCCAAATGCTGGCAAGCCCTAGCCCCACCACGCCCAAACCCTGTCCAAAGCCGTCACGGATTGAGGCACCGGAAACACCAAACCCATAGCCAATCCAGTTAATCGCGCCAAAGGGGTCGGATGCAAAAGCCAAAGGCGTAAACAGGGCTAGCAGCGTCACCGTCAGGATCGAGCAAGCAAGCGTGACTGCAACATCAATCGGGGTCCATGGGCGGCGGGCGGCAATCCAGCGCAGTCCAAGACCAAGGCTTGCGGCGGCGGCCCCAATGCCTGCCACCATTATGCTTGTCAGGTCGCCCAGCAAAAGGGCCAAAACGACTAGGACTGCCGCCCAAGCCAGCCAAGCCCAACGCCATTTGGCATTGACTGCCGACGCCCACAAGGCACCGCAAAGGGCAAGGGTCAAATCACCGTCCAACGCGCTAGGCGGCATTAAGCCTCGTGCGGCAAAAATCTGCGCCAAGACAGCTAATATGCCCGAAAAAGCCGTCGCAAGCGCCAAACCCTCAACAGGCAAGCGGGCAGCAACCGTTATGCCAAAGACCCATAGCGACAGGAGAAGAATGCCATGTTGTAGGGCAATTGCCGGGGCCAACGCCCAAGCTGCTGAGACCAAGCAAACGGCGACCAGCAACAAACTGTCCAATCGCCTAAGGAGCACGGGAGCTAGCGTTTCCCAGCGCACGGCAAAGCCGATAAAGCCCATTGATGCCACACCGGCCTTAAAAATGACTGCTCCCAGAGGCGCTTCGTCTAGACCAGCAGCTCCAGGCCAAAGACGCCAAAAGCCTGCGCTGAAGCAGGCAAGCGCGAGAGCCAATAAGGCTAAATCCCAGCGCCACGTCAATTTTGGTGCAACCATATTAGCGCTTTCGGCTGAGCGACAGTGCAGAACCCGATTGGCCAGTCACCACGATTCCGAGACAGCGTCCACCGCGGCCCACCACCTCATCGCGCAGATCAATAGATTCGCGGACGTCGCTTTTGTTGCCATCAATGACCAGAATTACCCCGTCCATATCCGCGGCTAAGGCAAGGCCCGCGCGGGACTGCTCTAGCGGCGGCGCATCAACAATCGTTAGGTCCACGGAACGGCGTACGGCACGCCAATAATCCGGTGCGGGCGTTACTTGCAGCTTTTGATTGCCCGCTAAAGCGGCGCGGTTAAATCGGCTAACGTAAAGCTTTGGGATCGTCGTCTTATAACTCACCACAGCCCCCTCGCCTTGCGCGCCATCAGGCGCACGCGGTTGGGCTCGCCAAAATGGCGTTACGCCAAAGGTCATATCATACGGACCTTTGAAGCCAGTTTGTGGGCCACCCAAAGCGGAAAATTGCCCCGGCCCAAAAAAATCTAAGTCAATCAACCAAGCCGATTTAGCGGCCCGCTCAGCAGCGAGCTCCGCAAAAGCGCGGGCCACTTCGGAGACTCCCACATCGTGTTTGGCACCCATGAACATGACGGCAGCGCCTGCGCCCCCTGTTGCAGCGGCAACAGCAGACCAGACTCCGTTCATCTGTCCCTGAATACTTCCCATCCAAACCCCAACTCAAACAAGCCTCAACGTCGCTTTAGCGCGTCACCGTCGCTAAGATCGGAAGGCCTAGAGTCCGACCGATCGAGGACGGTGTTGGGAAGGTTGTCCGCGAGAATGCCCGCATCAAACCAGCCGCAAATGCCGTGAAGGCCGCAAAGAAGACAGAGAGTATCGCGGCTTCCTTCTTTAAGCTCTTGCCACGAGTCGGCACATTAGCACGTTCAATGACACGTATATTTTCATTAGAGGTGCGGCTTAGTTCATTCTGAGCTTGGGAAGATGCTTCCCGCGTTGAGAATTGTTTGACTTGCTCTTCCAAGATTGCCTTACGACGCACCAAGTCATCAAACATTGGCTTTACTTGGCTTAATTGGATGGCACGCGCTTGCAATTGAGCAACTTGGGCTTCCAGAATGGCTTCGCGCTGGGTTAAAGCTTCAACCTCGGCCGCATTGCGCGCCCGGTCGGAAGCCATTGTATCGCGCACGGGGTTTGCCCCAGTCTTTGTTGTGCCAGCTGCCCGCCCTTGATCTGAGCCGAGAAGCTCATCCAAAGCCTCAATCCGGCGACGCATATCCTGAACGGGCTGGCTTTGCTCGGTATAGCGGGTTTGGAGTTCTGCCAATTGGGTGGCTAGCTCGATCCGACGGCGGGAATTATCGGTCTCAAAAGACAATCTTACTTCGCGTGGTTCGCTGCGATAGCTGCGGTCGCTTGCCGCAAACCGGCCTTCGGCTTCGCGCTGGCGGGCCTGGACGTTTAAAAGATCAGCTCGGGCGGTTGAGAGTAAGGATTGAAGGGCAGCGCGTTCGCCCTCAAAGTCTGCCACACCATTTGCGCCCAAAAACGCGGTGATCTCGGCTTCCGCCTCCCGCAAACGGATTTCAAATTCATTACGCTGGGTCCGCAGCGCGCCTGTTTGGTCCTCAAACAGGACTTCACGGCGATAGGTCAAATACTCATCGATCATGGTGTTGAGGACTTTCGCTGCAATGACAGGGTCTTTGCTTTGATAGCGCAACTGGATCACGGTCGTGTTGGCAGACGCTTCAGCGGTAAAGTTGCGTTGAAACTGATCGACGCCAAAGGCAATCCGCCGTTCTGGTGTATCTGGGCCTTGGGTAATCTGAATATCTTCAGGATTAAACAATCGATCCAAGCCAATTTTGCGAATCACGCGCTCTGCGATTTGCCCAGACTTGATCACTTCAACCTCAGATTGGACGATTTGCTCTTGCTTAGGCGCTGCCCCTTCACCAGCAGCACCGACTCGCGGCGTAAAGACATATTCCTGTCCCAACAAAATTGAGAGCCGCGCGCTGGCGGTGTAGCTCTTCTGAAGCGTGGTCGCAAAAGCAATTCCAAGTGCAGAAATCAAAATGAAAACAATGATCATCAGCCATTTTTCACGCCACAACAGACCGACCCAATCGCGAAGATCAAGCTGCGGGCGCGCGCTGCCAGTCGGCTCATAGCCGCCGGCACGGGGATAGCTTGGGCCCGTTTGGTAAGTCATTCTAAGTTCCGCGCGTCAGGACGTGTGGCAAAGCATTTTGCTTCCTTCAAACGTTAATCAACCATTATCCATTAACGAAACGTTTAACGATTGGGTTTCTAAGAAGCAGGCTGTTGCCAACAGACCAAGGGAGCCTGTTCATGCGTGCCAAAACCACAGCTACACTCGTGTCCTTGGTGGTTCTGGCAGGGATCAGCCTGACGGCTTGTGCACCCAGAGGTTATGTCGACGCTTTGCGCACGGACGGCAGGAATTGGCAAACTCCGCGGCCGGTTGCCACCGTCGACTTCCCGGCGGTTCCGATTTTCCCAAGCTGGACGGCAGAAGATGAAACCTATCGATTCTTCCCGGGCGACGTGATCGATTTTCAGTCTATCGGGGCACCTGAACTCAGCCGAAAGCTGACGGTCGCTCCTGACGGCCGCATTCATCCACCGATGTTGGAAGCAATTATGGCGGCTGACCGCACGCCTGACGATTTGAAGCTGGAGTTACAAGGTCAATATGCGACCTATTTGCGCAATCCTTCGATTGCGCTCGCACCCGACACTTTCGCCTCACAGAAATTCTTCGTCGGCGGTGAAGTGGCCAAGCCGGGTCTCTATGATTTATCCGGTGAGATGGATCCGCTGCAGGCGATTACGACAGCTGGCGGATTTCTAAATACCGCGCGACGGGAAGAAGTTGTTGTCTTGCGCCGGGGAGCTGGTGGCACGCCTTACATGCGGGTCTATGACCTTCGCTCTGTTTGGGCTAGCCAAGCTCTGTTAGCCGAACTGCCGCGCCTGCGCCGCTTTGACGTCGTTTGGGTGCCCAAGTCGCGGATTTCCGAGTTGGGGCAGTTTACCCAGCAATTCGTCCGCGACGCGCTGCCGATAACAGTCGGCTTCAACTATAGTATTGGCTCAAACATCGTCCAATAAGCCTACAAACCGCATCAGCGGCCTGACAATGAAGGCAGACTAGTTTGCGGTGCGCTGAAGCCATTCGCGGGCGGCGCGCTGTGCTGCCGAAACTTGGCTCTGGGTCATCATCGCCGTTAATTCTTGGCGACGCTGCTTTGCTTCGCTATCGCCGCGCATGGCAGCAATATTGAACCACTTGTGCGCTGCGACATAATCCATGTCAGCACCAACGCCAGTTGCATGCGACAAGCCCAAAGCAAACAGATCGGTGCTTGCTTCATTGGTCTCAACTTCTGTGGTCATTGTGACCTCTAAAGCGCTGCTCATATCATAAGCCATTTTAGTCTTTCCCCTAACCATATTGACCACGTTCTGGGCCAAGTGCTTTTTTCACCGAGGTGCCGTTTTAGCCTCTCGCAGGGACAATGTGACGGGTGATTGTGAATCGAATCTTCCCAAGACCTTGCTATAAAATGAATTTCAGTACCTTTTACGTAAACAGGTGGTTCACGCCCTCCCGCGTGATTCATGACTCCTTCAGCAACTTTGCTCAGAGATTTATAAACTTGCCTTTTTTCGAACCCGATGACGCTAACGCTCTATCAACCGAAAATCTGGACGTCTCTCAGGTTTTTGACTTAAACGGCAAAGGCGCGGTTGAAGCTTTGGCGCTTGTAGAAACTGCGCTGCACGACCAACGCCGCGACGAAGAAGTTAAACTGTGGTTCCGATTTGATCCGCCGACGCCTGGTGGAGGCGAGACTCTGTTTCAGCCTGTCGGTCGGCGGCTGCGCGATGCAATTAAGCATGGCCATGCCGTGCGTGCGATGCCGGCCCACGGCGGCGGCTGGATTGTCAGACTGTCGGCAAAGGTGCGATAGTTAATCATGGCTGTCTATACTGAACCAACCGACGAAGAATTAGAGATCCTGCTTCAGGGTTGGGGGCTAAGTGGCCTGCGAAACTTCAAAGGAATCGCCGAGGGCGTTCAGAACTCAAATTTCTTGGTAGAGGCCGCCCAAGGCCGCTTCATTATGACGATTTATGAGAAATCTGTCGCACTGGAGGATTTGCCGTTTTATCTGGGACTTACGGAGCGCGCTGCCAATGCAGGCCTTCCCGCTGCCCGCCCTATCCGCACGCAAGATGACCAAGTGGTGCAGATGATCCGGGGTAAACCCACAGCCCTGTGCAGCTTCCTCGACGGGGTCTCGTCCAAGCGCCCACCGGCCAGCCATGCGCGCGCGGTGGGAGCCGCACTGGCCCAGTTGCATCAGGCACTAGAAGGCTTTCCCTTGTCGCGGCCGAATGATTTGGGGCCTGATAATTGGGCGGACCTTTGGAAAGGCCGGGCACGGCATGCAGAAGCGCTGGAGCCTGGCATTGCTGCCGCTATCCAAGGCGACCTCGAACGCTTTAAGTCTGACTGGCCCAAGGATCTGCCGCGGGGGATCATCCATGCCGATTTGTTTCCCGATAATGTCTTGTTTCTGGGCGACGAGGTTAGCGGCCTGATCGACTTCTACTTCGCTTGCAATGACTTTTTGGCTTACGATGTCGCAGTCATGCTGAATGCGTGGTGCTTTGAAGCCAATGGGCGAGAGTTTGATATGGTCAAAGGCCGCGCCCTGATTTCTGGCTATGAGAGTGTGCGGCCCTTGAGCGCGGCAGAACGCGCTGCATTGCCTCTTTTAGCGCGCGGTGCGGCGCTGCGCTTCTTCCTCACCCGTTTGGTCGATTGGATGACGCCGATGGACGGGGCCTTGGTGCGCAAAAAAGACCCACGCGATTATGCAGGCCGCCTTGCTTTCCACCGTAACGCGCGGGACGCTTCAGACTACGGCGCGCCTTAATTATCTAGCCAGCTCGCTGCCATCGACACCACTTCGTCATCCTGAACCAAAGCGCGGTGACCAAGGCCATCGACAGGCCAGAAACGCGCCCCGGGCCAAGCTTCTGCCGCACGCTTACCTTCTGAAGCCGGACATTGCTCGTCATCGAGGGAATGGATGAACAAAGCTTCGGCCTTCATGCTTGGTGCAGCAGCAGCCAAGTCAAAGAAACGGCCCTCCTTATGACCAAGCGCCAAAGCTGCTTCAATCATCGGCTCTTCGACGCCATAGCGCCGCCAAGCCCGCTCAAACTGGCGTGCTTGGGCAACAGGCGGGGAAATCAGCACCACTTGAGCTAGCTCCAACCCTTGTTGGAAAGCTTTTGCCAAGGCGGGCCCGCCAAAAGAATGGGTTGCAGCGCCGGAAAAAGGCCCAAAGCGCGCCTGCAGAGCCAAGATGGCGTCCGCTGCCAATTCCAGGCTGCAGCGATCCCCATCGCTATGGCCATGGCCCGGCAGATCAAAGGCGACAATGCTGCGGCCGCGCTGATTCAAAAGGTCAATAAGGGGCGACCACAGGCTGGTGTCATCCTCCCACCCATGCACCAAAAGCACAGGCGGGGACTCATAGCGGTGGCCTAACAGATGCCAGCTGGCAATCTGCGCCCCTTCTTCACCGACCATGTGGTGATCGGCTTGATGCAGGAGTGGGCTGACACGGGGAACCGCTCGCCGCTTTGGCTGGCCGGATTGGTTCAAAAGATGCTTGGCATGGGTCACAACGTCGTTCATGACAGAGCGTGTGGAACGCCGACGCGCAGTTTGCAAGATCATGACGAAACGGAAACCTCAAGATGGATGACACTTTATTCCCTGCTGCGACAATTTTGTTGGTGCGTGATGGCGCAGACGGACTGGAAGTCATGATGGTGGAGCGCCACGCCAATATCGGCTTTGCCGGTGGTGCGATGGTATGGCCCGGCGGCAAAGTCGATCCCGCTGACTTTGATGAAGGCTGGCTAGAAGCAGCTGAGGGCCTGGAAGGCTTAGACGCCGAAGA
>JBEIEG010000134.1:0-7038 GCA_040383035.1 Hyphomonadaceae bacterium
CTTCTCGGGCGGCTTGCATCCCCATTATCGCCGCGCCGCTCGCACCTTGGCCAAGCATTCTGGCCTCGAGATTGCCGGACTGCCGATTGCGATCAATGACGAGGCAGCGGTTTTGGCCGCCGTGGATCAGAATACCGCCTGTGTCGTGGTTCAGTGCCCGAATGTGTTTGGCACGCTGACCGATTTCACCGAGCTCGCCAAAGCAGTGCAAGCCAAGGGTGCTTTGCTGATCGCGGTCTTTACCGAAGCGGTTGCTTTTGGTCTCGTAACGCCACCGGGTGAGATGGGGGCTGATATTGTCGCTGGTGAAGGCCAGTCGATTGGCAATAGCTTGAATTTCGGCGGCCCTTACGTCGGCCTGTTTGCTACCAAGGACAAATATGTCCGCCAAATGCCCGGGCGCTTGGCTGGTGAGACGGTGGATGCCGACGGAACGCGCGGCTTTGTATTGACGCTATCGACACGCGAGCAACACATTCGCCGCGACAAAGCGACCAGCAATATCTGCACTAATTCAGGGCTTTGTGCCTTGGCCTTCACAATCCATATGACCCTGTTGGGCGACAAGGGTCTCAAGCATTTGGCGCAATTGAACCACGAGGCGGCCTGCGAAACTGCGGACGCCGTTTCCGCAATTGATGGTGTTGAATTGTTGAGCGAGAGCTTCTTCAATGAATTCGCGGTGCGCTTGCCAGGTGATGCCGCCAAAGCGGTTGAGGCGATGGCCGCGCAAGATGTGTTGGGTGGCGTACCCTATTCGCGTCTGCGCCAAGAGCCCGGCTTTGAAAATGTGCTGCTGATTGCAGCGACAGAAACCACGACGGCTGAGGATATCGCATCCCTCGCTGATACCCTGAAGAAGGTGATTTGATCATGGCTATGAATAATGTTGGCCGCCCCACCGCAGCCGTCGCCAATGACGCTGCAGCCCCAACCACCTTTTCCGGCGCACGTGGGTTGTTACAGCCAACCTCTCTGATCTTCGAAACAGGCTCAATCGATCGTACAGGCGTTGACCTGCCACCTGTCAAGGGCGTGAAGTCGCGTCTTGGCGGTTTGGCGCGCACCACCACCACCGGCAATCCGGGCCTATCAGAGCCAGAGGCTGTGCGCCATTATGTGCGCTTGAGCCAGCGCAATTATGCCATTGATCTGGGCATGTTTCCTCTGGGCTCCTGCACCATGAAGCATAATGCGCGCTTGAACGAGAAAATGGCGCGCTTGCCGGGCTTTGCCGATGTTCACCCACTACAGCCCGTCTCGACCGTACAAGGTGCGTTGAGCGTGATGGACCAGTTGTCGCATTGGTTGATCACCTTGACGGGCATGAAGGCCGTTGCCTTGTCGCCAAAGGCAGGGGCGCATGGTGAGTTGTGCGGCATGTTGGCGATCCGCGCCGCCCTCGATGCGCAAGGCCAAGCCCACCGTCGTCGGGTGCTTGTGCCTGAAAGCGCGCATGGCACCAATCCAGCGACCGCCGTGCAGTGCGGCTTCATCGTAGATGAAATCAAGGCGGCGCCCGATGGCCGCGTCGACCTCAGCGACCTCAAAACCAAACTCGGTGATGACGTTGCCGGCATCATGCTGACCAATCCGAATACGTGTGGTTTGTTTGAGCGCGATATCCGTGAGATTGCCGATTTGATCCACGCAGCTGGTGGCTATTTCTATTGCGATGGCGCAAATTTTAACGCCATTGCAGGCCGGGTACGTCCAGGCGATTTGGGCGTCGACGCGATGCACATCAATCTGCACAAGACCTTCTCCACCCCACATGGTGGCGGGGGTCCTGGCTCTGGCCCAACAGTATTGTCTGACGCTTTGGCCCCTTTTGCGCCTGTGCCTTATGTGGTCACCCGCGCGGATGGAACCTTGGATCTGGTTGAGCATGAAGTTGATAGCGAGGGCGAGCCGTTTGGCCGGATGGTGGCCTTCCACGGTCAGATGGGCATGTATACCCGCGCTTTGACCTATATGTTGAGCCATGGTGCGGATGGCATCAAGCAAGCCTCAGAAGATGCCGTGCTAAACGCCAATTACGTTCAGGCTTGCTTGAAAGAGCATATGAGCCCAGCTTTTGACGGCGTTTGTATGCATGAGGCTTTGTTTGACGATTCCTGGCTCGAAGGCACTGGCGTAACCACGCTTGATTTTGCCAAAGCCATGATCGACGAAGGTTATCACCCTATGACCATGTACTTCCCGCTGGTGGTGCATGGGGCCATGCTGATTGAGCCGACTGAAAGCGAAAGCAAGGCCAGCTTGGATGCATTTGTTGCGTCTATGACGGGTCTTGCCAAAGCAGCAAAGTCTGGCGATACGGCCCGCTTTACGGGTGCCCCATTCCATGCACCTGTGAAACGTCTGGATGAGACGCGTGCGGCCAGAAAGCCTGTGCTTAAGTGGAGCCCACCTGTAGAAGCTAACAAGATCGCTGCTGAATAAGATGATCGCTTTTGCTGGCGGACTTTGAAAAAGGGCCGTCAGCCGCCTTCCACTCGCTTGCCACGTGCTCGGGCAACTAATCGTTGGATCGGTCTATCAAAGCCAATGTGCAGGATCCACGCGGCAATAATCGCGGCTGCGAGTGCTGCGACCAGCAAGATCAGATTATCCAGTGGGCCCGGGCTAGAGAAAGGCGCAGCTAGGCGGCCTAAAGCAGCAAACACTGGCACATGGATCAAATAGAGCGCGTAGGACCAATCACCCAAAGACTTAGACCATCTAGCGCTTTCATAGCCGGCTTGTTCAAGGCCCACACAGCCCCACACCAATAGCGTCGCTGGAATACCAAAGTAGAATAACCGCGGCCATTCTTGTCCGAACATCGCAGGGGCATTCTCACGCAGGGCTAGCGCGCTGATTAACATCCAAAAAGCGCCAACCTGCACCAACAAACGTGGTGATGGGAAAATCCGCCGCTGGGCCACTAGGCCGACGACAGCACCGAGGATGAACTCAAGGGTCAAGGGGTGGCGGATCAGCGTCACAAACGGGTTCTCAGGGGCCGGCATGACGCTGGCAGCAGCCACAGTCACGATGGCCCAAATCGCCAATGCTGCGGGGAACCAACGCGCAGGCAGCAGCAGCATAAATCCGAATACGAGATAGAACCAAAGCTCGTGGATTAATGTCCAGCCCACTGCATGGAGGGGAAGCTCCTTGTCAGGAACCAGCAAATACGATTTCCAGAGTTCCGGGCTCGATTCATGGCTGGCATAGACCCAGTCGGGTCTGACCATCCAAACGGCCACCAGAGCCGAGAGAACCAGCCACCAAAGCGGGTAAATACGAGCGAGACGGGCAAACCAAAAGCTTGGAAGCGATGCGGCCTTGCCTTGGTCTGCGCGGGTGACCCAAACCATGACAAAGCCGGAAATGACAAAGAACAGATCAACCCCGCCAAAGCCTGCCAGCGCCCAATTGCCCAATAAGGGCGTGCCGCCGAAGCGGCTTTCCACCGAATGCAAATGCGCAATCGCGACCATTAAGGCCGCGACTCCACGCAATGTTTGAATGGTAGTTAAGGAGGCGAGTAAGGGCGCTGGAGGTGTCACCAAGTCCGCCCCTTGAAACTTGTTCAGCCGAACTTGCTCTCTACAGCGGCAATGCCATTGGCAACCAGCTTTTCGCCGGCCTTGCCCTTAACGCTGGCGATCAAGACATGTTCCGCCACGGCCATCGCAGCAGTGGAGGCAGCTGCGCGGACGTCAGAAATTGCTGCTTCCTCAGCCCGACGGATACGCTCTTCCGCTTGCTTGCTGCGGGCAGCAATTGAACGCTCTAATTGGGCTTCGGCTTCAGTCTTCACGCGTACCGCATCTTCTTCTGCTTTCGCGATGATGGCGGCCGCATCGGCAACAGCCTTGGAGTGCTGGGCTTCATAAGATGCCCACAAAGCTTCAGCCTCTTGGCGCAAGCGCTTAGCTTCGTCCAACTCTTTTGAAATTTTGGCCGATTGATCATCCAATGCCTTGGTCAACATGCCAGGAACTTTGAGATAGATCATGCCACCGATAAAGGTAGTAAAGCCTAGGGCGGCGACGAGGGTCGCGTCAAATCCAAGTGCCATTATGCTGCCCCTGCGACGGATTTAACTGCTGTGTCGAGTGCTTTGGCCGTCGGCTTGATCCCGGAAACCCGTTCCACAATCGCACCGGCCAATTCGCCGACTGTTTCGTTTACGCTGACCAAAGCCGCATCGCGGGAAGCCGAGATCTTCTCTTCGGCCTTAGCAATCTTGGTATTGGCCTTTTTGGTAGCAGCAGCCTCAGCTTTCGCTGCGGCTGCTTCATGGGCATGGCGGGCTTCTTCAACCGTCTTCCGAGCTTGCGCGCGGGCTTCGGCTTGGGCCTTCTCAGCTTCTTGGCGCGCTGATTGTGCTGCAGCGGTTTGTTCCGCAGCAGCTTTCAGATCACCTTCAATGGCGTTTTTACGATCAGCCAAAGTCTTGGCAAAGCGTGGGATAACCACCGCTGCCAACACGATATAGAGCGCGCCAAAGGCAAGCCAGAACCAAAAGATCTGCGAAGAAAACAGACTGGGGTCAAACGGTGGGAAGCCACCGCTTGCATGCTCGCCTGCTTTACCCGCAGCATCGACTGCGTGAGATTCGCCAGCCATATTCAAACCACTCCGGGTCTTTGATGAAAGACCAGATTAGAAATCTGGATCAGACCACGAACAACAACAAAATCGCGATCAGCAGCGAGAAGATGCCGAGCGCTTCGGTCACGGCGAACCCGAAGATCAGGTTACCGAACTGGCCTTGAGCGGCCGAAGGATTGCGCATTGCGCCTTCCAAGAAGCTCCCGAAGATGTTGCCCACGCCGATAGCGGCGCCCAACATGCCCAAGCAAGCAAGGCCTGCACCAATGTACTTTGCGGCTTCTGCGTCCATGATGAATTCTCCTGAGGGATTAAGGGACGATAAGAAAGGGGTTACTTAGTGATCGGCTGCGTGCAGCGCGTCATTGAGGTAGATACAGGTCAACATGGTGAACACATAGGCCTGCAGGAATGCAACGAGAGTTTCCAGTGCATAGAGGGCAACCGTCATAACGAAGGGCAAGATAGCCCCGACGGCACCCACGGCTCCGGTCTCGGCCATCATGGGCACGAAACCAGCAAACACTTTAACCAGAATGTGACCGGCGAGGATGTTTGCCCAGAGACGAACGGCATGTGACAAAGGACGCGAGAAGAAGGAAATGATCTCGATCGGAGTCACAATAATATAAAGCGGCCATGGTATACCCGATGGCACAAACAGTTTGAGGAAGCCCAAGCCATTTTTAGCAAAGCCAACGATGATCACGGTGAAGAACACCAGAAGAGCCATCATAGCAGTCACGATGATTTGGCTGGTTGGCGTGAAGTTGTAGGCAAACAAGCCGACCATATTCACCGTGAAGATGAACAGGAACAGGCTCAAAACCAGTGGAAAGAACTTCTTGACGCCGTCCGAACCAGCTGAGCTGTAGAGCATGTTGTAGACAAAACTATAAGCGGTTTCGCCCAAGGTCTGCATCCGGCCAGGAACCAAAGCGGCCTTGGCAGAGCTTGCCAGCATGAAGGCGGCAGGCAGTGCCGCACCCAAGACAAGGAACAGGCTCGCGTTCGTGAACGACACATCATAGCCGGCCAACTCCATGGGGATCATGGGGGCTATCTGGAACTGGTGCATCGGATCGCTGGCCACGCCGCTTGTCTCCTGCTTCACGCGTCTTCGTCTAAGTCGTCCTTCAAGCCGGATGCTTGGGGATCGACAGGGTGGGCCTGCGTCATCTGACGCGACGCCCGAATTAAATTCACCGTGCCGGTCACGAAGCCGAGCGCCAAACCGACCAAAAGGCCCCATGGCTGCATCGTCAAAATGACATCAACACCATATCCTAAAAGACCACCGACTAGAATTGCCGAAGCAAACTCCGAAGCCAGACGCAGCCCTAGGGACATGCCCGACCTATCAATCCCGACCTTAGGCCCTGCATTCTCTCGCTCTTGATGTAGAGCAGCCACGCGTTTGGCCAACTCATCAAGGGCATCAGAGCCATGTGGGTGTCTAGGGTCAGCCATGAATCAGCCGTGCGAACAACAAAAGTGCGGACTTGCCCCCTTGTCGACGCGGGCGGAAACTAGAGGCGCCCTTATCCCAAGTCAACCCGAGCAGATGTGCATCTACGGTTCTGATTCTGATCACTTTTTCGGGATTTTTACAGTGCGATGGTGCACTGCGTCAATTTTCGTCGGATTTCGGCGCAGAAAAATGGGTTTTTGTGGCGGGTTTTGGGTGCCCTTACGGGTGAGGGTGATGCACAGGCATTGTTGAAATCAAAAAAGGGCCCGGCAGAACACTGCCGAGCCCCAATCTTTCAGAACTCAATCTTGCGACTAGTGCTTGTAGCTCAGCTTCAAATAGTAGAAGCCGCCGTTAAAGCCCGCTGGCGCCGAGACGGAGTACTTCGCGCCAAGGATGGTCGCGTAAGGGTTGCTGGTTGGATAGCTATCGAACAGATTGTCCGCACCCACCGAGATTTTCAACTTGTCAGTCAGGTCATACCCGACTTCGGTGTCGAAAGTGACTTGTGCGTCTGCATAGATCGGCAGCGTTGGGTCATCGGCATGTGGGTCATAATATTCGCCAAAATAGTTTAGACGAGCCGAAACGCTCCACTTACCTTGATAGTGGTTGATCGAGACGTTGCCACGATACTTGGGCAAGCCTTGCTCCAGCTGCAACAGACCTGCCGAACCATCGGCTTCGATACCGGCCAGACGCTCACCACGGGTAATGTCGGTTTCGGTCCAGTTCGCAACCAAGTTCAAGCTGGTCTTGCCGCCGAACAGGTCGAGCGGATAGGACGCAACAAAGTCAACGCCTTGGGTCGTGCTATCCACGCCATTGACGAAGTATTTGAAGTTGGTGAAGTCCGAGGTCAAACCACCGATCGCGTCGACTGCCGCCAATTGGGTTGGCGTCAGAGCGGCGATTTGCGCAGGCGTCAAAGGCACGCCCGAACGCAAACGAATACGATC
>JBEIEG010000135.1:0-6985 GCA_040383035.1 Hyphomonadaceae bacterium
AAGCGGGTTAGAGGACGATCATGCTCGAACTGTTTCTCGCCGCCTTCGTCACCTTCTTTGTGGTGATCGACCCGCCAGGGGTCGCACCCATGTTTGCCACTTTGACCCAGCATACGTCGCGGGCGTGGCAGAATAAGATGGCGTTTAAGTCGGTCGGCGTGGCGACGATTGTGCTGGTCGGTTTTGCCTTTGGCGGGCAATGGCTGTTGGGTAAACTCCATGTGTCGCTCGACGCATTTCGCTTGGCAGGCGGCGTACTCTTGTTCCTGATCGCCGTCGACATGCTGTTTGAAAAACGGACCGAGCGGCGCGAAGAGCGCAACGAAAAAGTTCTCGCCGAAGCTCAAAAGCATCCTGAGCGGTTTGAGGATGTGTCGGTATTCCCGCTTGCGATCCCGCTGATTTCAGGGCCGGGTGCGATTGCTTCCATCATGTTGTTGTTTGCTCAGTCCAAAGACTTTGCAGAGCAGGGCATGGTTTTAGCGGGTGCCGGTGCGAACTTGCTCTTGTGCCTCATCGGGTTTCTGTTGGCCGGCCCCCTGACCAAAATCATGGGCGCGACGGTTGCAGCCATGATTACCCGCATTTTCGGCATTATTCTGGCAGCTTTGGCCGCACAGTTCATCGTCGATGGCGTAAAGGGGGCATTCGGTATCGGGTAGCTCAAGGCCTTCCAACTAGGACCGAAAGCAGGCTAAAGAGTGATCTAAGATCAGGAGTTTTGGATGGCCAGTGATACCGTGGATGTCGTCGTAATTGGATCAGGCCCCGGGGGCTATGTGGCCGCTATTCGGGCTACCCAATTGGGTTTTAAGACCGCCATTGTAGAACGTGAGTCCTTGGGCGGCATCTGTCTCAACTGGGGCTGTATCCCTACAAAAGCGCTTTTGCGCTCTGCCGATGTCTATGAAAACATCAAGCACGCTGAAGCCTATGGCCTGTCGGTCACGGGCGCGAGCTTTGATTTGTCGAAAATTGTGGATCGCTCGCGCAAAGTCGCCAAGCAATTGTCGGGCGGCGTTACCTATCTGATGAAGAAGAATAAGATTGAAGTGATCGCGGGCACCGCTCGCCTGACTAAGGGCACAGAAGCCCCCGGCGTCACAGTCGATCTCGCCGCAGGTGGCACCCGAACCTTCACGGCTAAGCATGTCATTTTGGCAACAGGTGCGCGGGCCCGCACGATCCCTGCGGCTGGCCTCGTCCCCGATGGCAAGCTGATCTGGACGTACCGCGAAGCACTGGTGCCCGACACCATGCCAAAGCGCTTGTTGGTGATCGGCTCGGGCGCGATTGGGATTGAGTTTGCCAGCTTCTTCCGCTCGCTGGGCTCCGAAGTCACGGTGGTAGAGGCGCTCGACCGGATTTTGCCGGTTGAAGATGCTGAGATTTCAGGTTTTGCCGCCAAAGCGTTCCAAAAGCGCGGCATACGCTTGATCACGGGCGCGTCTGTCAAAGGGCTGATGCCCGGCACCACGACCGTCACGGCGACCATTGAAAGTGGCGGCAAGACTGAAACCATTGAAGC
Organism: Hyphomonadaceae bacterium; assembly: GCA_040383035.1. Classification (GTDB taxonomy): domain Bacteria; phylum Pseudomonadota; class Alphaproteobacteria; order Caulobacterales; family Aquidulcibacteraceae; genus Aquidulcibacter. The sequence goes on from JBEIEG010000135.1 coordinate 1,529, forward strand.
CGATCGCGCCATTTTGGCCGTTGGCATTGTTGGCAATGTTGAGAATTTGGGTCTGGAAGAGCTCGGCGTGACCGTTGACCGCACCCATGTGGTGACAGATTCCATGGGCCGCACCAATGTTAAAGGCCTTTACGCGATTGGCGATTTGACCGGTGCACCTTGGCTCGCGCACAAAGCCAGCCATGAAGGCGTTTCCTGTGTTGAGGCGATTGCAGGCCTGCACCCCCACGCCCTCAATGTGGCGCGCATCCCCGGCTGTACCTATTCCAACCCGCAAGTCGCTAGCATCGGCCTGACCGAGGAAAAGGCCAAAGCTGCGGGATACGATATTCGCGTCGGCAAATTCCCGTTCAGCGGCAATGGTAAGGCCATTGCACTGGGGGAGCCTGAAGGCATGGTCAAGACCGTTTTTGACAAGAAAACGGGTGAGCTTTTGGGCGCGCATATGGTCGGTACCGAAGTGACGGAGCTGATCCAAGGCTATGGCATCGCCATGACCTTGGAGACCACCGAAGCCCAATTGATGGAAACCGTCTTCCCGCATCCGACCTTGTCAGAAATGATGCATGAGGCGGTGCTGGATGCCTATGGGCGCGTGATTCACGTCTAAATTGCGCGCGGGCAGCTTTGGCGGCCTTCATGACAAATGCAGCAGATTAGGCGTGGCCCCTTTAGCCTGCGCGCGCCTCGGTGTAGAGACACGGCCATGAGTGCTCAAACGGAAACCACCAAACGCAAAACTGTGCGCGACATCGCAGGCAGCAAGGGCAAGGCTCCTGTCGTCTGTTTGACGGCCTATACGGCCCCGATGGCGCGTCTGCTGGACCCACATGCCGATGTGCTGTTGGTTGGCGATAGTCTGGGCATGGTTGTGCACGGCCTAAGCTCTACGGTTGGGGTTACGCTGGATATGATGATCCTGCATGGTCGAGCCGTGATGCGCGGTTCCAATCAGGCACTGGTCGTCGTCGATTTGCCGTTTGGCTCTTACGAAGAAAGCCATGAAGTGGCGTGGCGGTCGGCCAGCCGCGTGATGATGGAGACCGGCTGTCAAGCTGTGAAAGTTGAGAGTGGCGAAGGCATTGCAGACACGATTGCTTTTTTGGTCGACCGTGGCGTCCCTGTGATGGGTCATGTCGGCTTGCGACCTCAAGCGATGAATGTCGATGGCGGGTTTCGCGCCAAAGGCCGCACAAAGGCAGAGCGGGACCGCGTGCTGCGTGAAGCCTTAGCGGCAGATCGGGCAGGGGCTTTTGCCATTGTGGTAGAAGGCGTTGCCGAAGATATTGCTGCCGAAGTCAGCTCGCTGGTCCGCGCACCCACAATTGGAATTGGTGCTTCTGCCCAATGTGACGGTCAAATCCTCGTAACCGATGATATGTTGGGCATGTTTCCTTGGACACCCAAGTTTGTGCGCCGCTATGCGGATCTTGGAACCGTCATTGATCAGGCTGCCGCCCATTATGCGCAAGACGTGCGGGAGCGGACATTTCCTGCCGAAGCGGAGACTTATGTGCTAAAACGCGCACCGTAAGTGCTTTTGCCCTCAAATCGTCGCAGTTTCGCGCGAGCCCAAACCTTGCCCTGTGTGACCACCACCTTTAGCGTCAACAGGTTATCCCACTAAGTCTCATGTCTGAGACGCCTTTAGAATCGATGGAGAAGTGAGCGTGTCTGATTTATTTCGCGAAGCCGAAGAAGAGCTGCGCAAAGAGACCGCAGAAAATCTCGCGAAGCGGGCAGCCCCATTTGTGATCGGAGCCATTGTTCTAGGACTGGCCGGCAGTGCTGGTTGGCAGTTCTGGCAAAGTGAGCAGGCCAAAGGAATCGATAAGGCAGGGATCGCCTATGATGCCGCAATGGCGAAATTGCAGGCAGGCGACTTAACTGGTGGGGCCCAGAGCTTAGCTGAGATCGGTAAGACAGGCCCCAGTGGCTTTGTTGCCCAAGCCTTGTTACAGCGCGCGGCCGTCTTGCAAGAACAGTCAAAATCCGCCGAAGCACGGGTTGCTTACGAGGATGCTGCCAAAAAGATCGCCGATGTTGATCTGGCCGATCTGGCGCGTCTGCGCGCCGCCTATATCGCGGCGGACAGCGAGACCAAGGATCAAATGAATGCGCGTCTAAAGCCGATCATTGACCGCAAGGGTGCCTTTGCGCCTTTGGCGCGTGAATTGGCTGCTGCGATTGCCTGGTCGGCAGGTGATGCCGCAGGTGCGCGCTCCAGCTACGCGTTGTTGCAGATGGACCCGCTGGCACCCCAAGGCGTGCGCGCGCGTGCAGGGCAAGCACTGGCCGTGATTGATGCGGGGGCAACTGCTTCCAAGATCCCGATGGTTATTCCCCAAGAAGCTGGGCAAGGCCAAGGTGGCATGACGCCAGAGCAAATGGCGCAAATGCAAGCTGCTCAAGCGCAAGCCCAAGCCGCACAAGGCCAGGCGCAAGGCGAAGGAACGCCTGAAAATCCGCGCATTGTGCGTCTACCCCCCGGCGTAAAATTGCCACCGGGGACGAAGATTCCACCCAATGTGCGCGTCATCGAAACGCCTTTGCCAGCTGGGCAACAAGCGGGTGGGGCGGTATCCCCCGAGGTTTTGGCACAGATCGAGCGTGAGCGGCAGGCGAGCATGGCGCGCCAAAAGGCAATCACGGAAGCCCAGCAACGCCAGATCAAAGAGATCGAAAAAAATCGTGCAGAGCCAGCGGCTGAACCTGCTGCACCGGCACCTGCCGAACAGCCTAAGTCTGGAGATGGTCAATGACCTTTATGTCGCGCCGTCTGCGCTCGCTCGGCCTAGCCACCACCAGTGCCTTGGTGCTGGTTTCGGGCTGTGCCTCTCTACAAGACCGGGCCTCGAGCCTGTGGCCATTTGGCGGAGACCGAGAAAAAAACGCCATTGCCGAAGATAAAGAGCGCGTCTCGGTTCTTGGCCTTGAAGAGCAACTCACCAAGGACCCCGCGCTCGAAAGTGTGGCTATAACCGTGCCAGAGGCGCAAGACTTGCAGTCCTGGCCAAATGCAGGCGGTGTGGCCAGCAATGCCCCTCAAAACGTAGCGGGCACTGGGCCATTGACGATTGTTTGGCGCAAGAAAATTGGCCAAGGCGCTGGTGCCCGTGGTGCGATCACTGCGCCGCCCATCGTCGCAGATGGCAAGCTATTTGTGTTCGACTCCAAAAGCACGGTCCATGCGGTGGATCAGGCCAATGGTCGCGAGCTTTGGCGCAAGTCGCTGGTTCCAGCTTCTAAGGCAAGCGGTCGCTTTTTCAATCGAGATGAAAGCACCGCCATTGGCGGCGGCATCGCGTTTGGCGATGGCAAGGTCTATGCGGCAACAGGCTTTGGTAATCTCGTCGCCCTTGATGCGAATACAGGCCAAGAAGCGTGGCGCATCGACGCAGGTTCGCCCATCCACGCCTCACCCTTGGCTGGTGGTGGCCGGGTTTTCGTGACTAGCAACGACAGTGAATTGTTTGCCGTTGAAGCAACCACTGGCCGCGTTCAATGGACCCAGTCTGCGATTGCAGAGCCAGCGCGCATGCTCTCAAGCCCAAGCCCAGCTCTGGTTGGTGAAACCCTTGTCGCGCCTTTTGCTTCGGGCGAAGTGATTGCTTATCTTGCCGCCAATGGCCGCAGACTGTGGTCTGAGGCTTTGACCCGCGCGGGCTCATCCAACTCGCTTTCCACCATCAACGACATTGCCGGCCGTCCAGTTGTGGCAGGTGGAATTGTGTTTGCAGCCAGCCAATCGGGTACCTTTGCGGCCATCGAATTGCGCACGGGCACACGGGTCTGGGAAAAGCCAATCGCATCGATCCAAACGCCTTGGGTTGCAGGAGACTTTGTCTACGTCGTTTCAACGACAGGCGAATTGGTCGCGATGGACGTGAAAACAGGCGGGATCAAATGGACTCGCCAATTGCCCAGCTATCGCAATGAGAAAAAGAAAAAGGACCTGATCTCGTGGACCGGCCCTGTCATGGTTGGTGGACGTTTGGTTCTGGCCTCTTCTATGGGCAAGATTGAAGTGGTGAAGCCTGAAGATGGCACGACCCTGTTCACTCGCGACGCTAAAGCTCCGATCTTCGTGCCACCAGCGATCGCCAATGGGACCTTGTATTTCTATTCCCATGACGGCGTTGTCGTGGCTGTTAGATAGGTCGTGGCAGCACCCCTCAAAATAGCGGTCGTTGGTCGGCCCAATGTTGGCAAGTCCACCCTGTTCAATCGCTTGGCAGGGCGCAAGCTAGCCATTGTCGATGATACGCCAGGTGTCACACGCGATCGGCGCGAAGCAAGCGGACGGCTCGGCGATCTCGACCTGACCTTGATTGATACGGCTGGCTTTGAAACAGCGGCGGATGAAAGCCTTGAAGCGCGCATGCGCCTTCAAACTGAAGCCGGTATTCAAGAGTCTGACTTGTGCTTGTTCTTGATCGATGCCCGGGCAGGCATCACACCAATTGACGAAGTCTTTGCTGACATTTTGCGTCGATCTGGCAAGCCTGTGATCCTTGCGGCTAATAAGGCTGAGGGCAAACTGGCTGACGCGGGCGTGATCGAAGCTTATGGTCTGGGCCTTGGTGAGCCTATCCCCATCTCTGGCGAGCATGGCGAGGGAATGTCTGACCTTTATTCCGCAATTCTTGCCCTCATGGGGGATCGGGCCGCTGCGCCTGTGGTGCCTGATGAGTTTGAGGATGAGGAAGAGGCTGAGGACGAAATCCCGCATACGGGCGAATTTGTCGAAGATGATGAAGACCTAGAAGGCTTAGGCTTTACCGATGTCTCAGCGAGCGAAAATAATCTGCCGCTCCGCATCGCCGTCATTGGTCGGCCTAATGCCGGGAAGTCTACTTTGGTCAACGCCCTGATCGGCGAAGAGCGCCTGTTGACGGGGCCTGAAGCCGGTATCACGCGCGACTCCATTGGCGTGGACTGGGTGTGGGATGGACGACCTGTTCGCTTGGTTGATACCGCCGGGATGCGACGGAAAGCCAAAGTACAAGAGAAGCTTGAGACCCTTTCGGTCGCCGATACGTTGCGGGCCATTCGTTTTGCCGAGATCTGCCTCTTGGTGATGGATTCCGACGAGGCGTTCGAGAAGCAAGACTTGCAGATTGCTGATCTGGTCGCGCGCGAAGGCCGTGGCCTTGTCTATGTGTTGGCAAAATGGGATCGGGTTGAAGACACCCAAGCCCGCTTGGCCGTCTTGCAAGAGCGCGCTGATAAAGTCCTGCCACAGACGCGTGGGGCGCCACTGGTGCCAATCTCGTCCTTATCTGGGCGCGGGCTTGAGAAGTTGATGCCCGCTGTGTTGGACGTGCATGAAGACTGGAATGCCCGTGTGAAGACACGCGACCTCAATGACTGGCTGAAGGAAGTGGTGACCAAACAACCGCCGCCAGCCGTGGACGGTCGGCGTGTGAAGCCGCGCTATATTGCCCAGATCAAGGC
>JBEIEG010000136.1:0-6983 GCA_040383035.1 Hyphomonadaceae bacterium
CTTGATTTTGCGGGCTGCGACGGATCGAACCAGCCCACTTGCCCTCAATCGTCTGACCAGTGGCGCGCATTTGGACCTGTTTGAGTCCGGTGCTGGGCAAGTCGTGCAAGCGTTTGAGACCTCGCATAAGCGCAATTTGCTAGAGGAAATTGGCCTCCACCGCCAGGGGCATACGTCGCTCAAGGGGCAATTGGAAGACATCCGCACCCGCGGTTTTGCCTTTGATACCAAACCGATTGGCGGCGAGATCAACCTTGCGGTTCCAGTCCTGAGACCTTCTGCGGGCGACGGACCAGAGGTGCTAGCCGCAGTAACGGTGCGCTTTATTCGCTCGGCCTTGAGCGATGAGCGCGCGATTGGTGAGCTGTTGCCTAAGTTGTTGCACTTAGCATCCGACATTCGCCAAGCCTATCTGGAGTTTGCACCGCCTGCGGCGCTTGCACCACGGTCTACCGCTGGGGGCCGCTCGCCTGAATACGTTTAGGGGCTGCCACGACCTCCCCAATCTTAAGGGTGACCTCGTCGCCCTTTGAATAGTTGAGACCGGCGACGGGCGCACCGCGCCAAGTGACGCTTAATCCTTTTTGGGCTAAGCCTTCAACCAAGGGGAGCTCAAATTTCGGGTCTGCATTGACCACCAGTCCGACCCCAGGCTTTGCCGCTGCGACTGCCGCTTTCACGCTGGATAAAGCGGAGTCGCTGCGGGTCAGAAAGATAAGACTCGGCTCCTGATAACCAGCGCCAATCAACGGGCCCGGCTTGCCCGGCGACAAGCGTGGGTGCAAGCCCTCTTTCTCAAGGGCAGATGAGACCCGTTGGCTCAAATCCAACTGCGGGATCGACGGCACAAACAAGCCCTTTATGGCAAGGCTGGTAACTATAGCTGTACCGACCAAGGCCCCGGCCGCCCAACGGGATTGGCGGATAACCAGCACCAGCGCGACAATCCCTGTCAGCCCAATCGCTAGGCTGGCCTGCAAGGCGATGGTCTGCGCGCCCTTGGCCACATCTGCTGCCAAGGCAACGGGCTGGGCAGCCATGATCAGCGTGCCAAATGCAAAAATGGCGATACTGGTCCAACGCAGCCAAGCTTTCTTCCAGCCGCCACTGAAAAGGCCAATCGCTCCTAAGAGCAAGACAGCGCCGTGAACCGGCAACGTATAATGGGCAAGTTTGGCGGGAGCTGCTTCAAACATCAACCAGCCCGGCACCAGCCAAGCAAGCAAAAAGCGCACGCGTGCGTCTTTGCGGTCTCGCCAAGCTGTCCAGAGCGCAAGCGGAATCAAAATGCTGCCGGGCCAGAAGATCACGGGCGACAACAATAGGTGTGCTCCGGGCGGCACGCTTTTATTCTCGGATTGCCCAGAGAGCTTCGGCGCTAAGTCCTGGCCGACAGCATCGAAGAAGAATTGGCCGTTGGTTGCCTGCCAGATCGCCACGTACCACGGCAGAACGATAACCGCTGCAACCAGCATGGACGGCCAATGCAGCGCCCGCTTCACCCAAGCAAAGTCGCGTTCCCACGCCAGTAGCATCAAGCCTGACAGAATGACCAGAAGCGGGCCAATCGGGCCCTTGATCAAAGCCGCCATGCCAAGGCCTACCCACAGCGCCCAAGGTGCCCAATCTGTTGCTTGACCCGCAGCTGGGAGACGCAACTTCGCCAGCCCAAGATAAGCCAGTGCAGTAAAGCCTGCGAGCGCTGCATCGGTCTTGGCGATGCCAGCCTCGGTAGATAGCAACAGCCCACATGCGATCGCGAGGCCAGCCACGAGGCCAACGCGACGGCTGTAGAGCAGGCTCCCGATCTGAAAGACGCACAGTGCGGCTAAAGCCGCGCCAAGTAGGGAGGGAATTCGAAAGGTCTGGATGGTTCGCGCTTCTGGTCCATTTAGTGGGCCAGCGGTTGCCGCCTGAAGCCAGTGGATTCCAATGGGCTTTTTATTGCGCGGCTCATCCTGAAAGCTAATGCGGATGAAATCGTCCGTCTCAAACATCTGGGTCGTCGCCTGCACAAAGCGACTCTCGTCCCGGTCGAGGGGCTGCAGCGCGATAAAGCCGGGCAGGGCACAGGCGAGCAGGGCCAAAAGGATCAAAGCATGGGGCCGCCAGCCTTTGCAGAAGAAGTCGAGGAGGTCTAGGCCATCGCGTTGCTTCTTCTGGGCAGGGAGATCTTGGACTTGTTCAGACACGCCGGTTTCCTCAATCGAGCTGCGATGCGTCCATCGCCGCAAATCTTGCTATCCCCCTCTAGCTACTCAGCCTAACTGTGGCAATTCGCATCGGATCGTACTGCTCTCTAGGTGATTGGTGCGAATCCCGTTTCGTAATTCAGGCAACCCACCCTATGGCAAAGTGACTTAGAGGTTCTGATGTCAGACTTACATAAACACGATCTGTCAATTGCGGTTCTGGTGCCCTGCTACAATGAAGGCGCAACGGTGGCGACCGTGGTTAAAGACTTCGCTCACGCGCTTCCCGATGCAAAAATCTATGTTTATGACAATCGCTCAACCGACGATACATTTGACCGTGCGCTTGCTGCCGGTGCCATCGTGCGTCGCGAAGATCGCCCTGGCAAAGGTGAAGTTGTTCGACGGATGTTTGCCGATATTGAGGCCGATATCTACGTGATGATTGATGGCGATGCCACGTATCACGCACCTTCAGCCCCGAAACTGATCGATTTAATGATCTCCACCCATGCCGATCTGGTGAACGGTGCTCGCATAGATACGGCGGTGAAGGCCTATCGGCCCGGCCATCGCTTTGGCAATCGCTTATTGACCGGGTTAGTGAGCGCTGTCTTTGGCCAAATGACCACCGACATGCTGTCGGGCTATAAGATTTTTTCTCGCCGATTTGTAAAGTCTTTCCCGGCCCATTCAAGTGGGTTTGAGATTGAGACGGAGCTGATGGTTCACGCCCTTGAACTGCGCATGACCATTAAGGAGCAACCAACCCCCTATGCCGAACGGCCCGAGGGGTCGATTTCCAAGCTCAATACTATTCGCGATGGTATTCGCATCGTCTCCATCATCGGTCTGTTTGTGCGCGAAGAACGGCCGTTAGCGGTGTTCAGCATTCTAGGTGTTGTGCTAGCTCTCACAGCCTTGGCCTTGGGTATTCCTGTGGTGTTGGAGTTCTGGGAGACGGGTCTGGTTTCGCGCTTCCCGACCGCCATTTTGGCGAGCGCTTTGATGATTACAGCGGTGATTTCGGTATTCTCAGGCCTTGTCCTCGATACCGTGACGCGTGGTCGCCGTGAGGTGAAGCGCTTTGCCTATTTGGCCGTCCAAGACCGGCGCTTTCAGGTTTAGGTGTTGAGTCCAAAAACAAAAACGCTTCCCCGCAGAGCAGGGAAGCGTTCGTTTGTCAGTCCTGTGCCCGAAGGCCCATTTTTCGATTAAAGACTGGCTTTCGATTAGAGACCGGCTTTAGCCAATTCACCCATCAGTTCTGGTACAGCCGACTTGTAGTCAGCAACCAAGCCATAGTCGGCGATGGCGAAGATTGGCGCGTCGGCATCTTTGTTGATGGCGACGATGACCTTGGAATCCTTCATGCCAGCCAAATGCTGGATGGCACCGGAAATCCCGACAGCGACATAAAGCTCTGGCGCGACAACTTTGCCAGTTTGGCCAACCTGATAGTCATTCGGCGCATAGCCTGCGTCTACAGCTGCACGTGACGCACCAACGGCCGCACCCAATTTATCGGCCAAAGGCTCTATAACATTGTGGAACTCGTCCGCCGAACCCATGGCACGGCCACCCGACACGACGCGCTTGGCGCCCGCCAGTTCTGGACGATCAGACATGACGATCTCAGCACCCTTGAACACCACAGTAGCGGAAGGTGCGCCTGCTGTGACGGTTTCCACGGCCGCAGAACCACCGGCACCTGCAGCGGCAAAGGCGGTGGTACGAACTGTGATCACCTTCTTGGCGTCAGAGGTTTCAATCGTCTCCAGTGCGTTACCCGCATAGATCGGGCGAACGAACGTGGACGCATTAACGACTTCTTGGATTTCCGAGATTGGCGATACATCCAAAGCTGCCGCGATGCGGGGGGCCGCATTCTTACCAGTTGCGGTGGCCGCAAACAGAACGGCGTCATAATTGGCCATCAAGGGCACAATGAGACCTTCCACTGCTTCAGCCACGTTTTGATCAAAGGCCGCGCCTTCAGCGTGGAGGACTTTGCGAACGCCCGCGATACCGGCAGCAGCCGCAGCGGCAGCACCGGCGCTGAGGCCAGCAACCAGCACATCAACATCCGATGACAACGCCAAAGCGGCCGTAACCGTTTTGTTGGTTGCGTCCTTCACAGACGCATTATCGTGCTCTGCAACAACGAGAACTGCCATTAGAGGACCCCTGCTTCTTTGAGTTTGCCGACCAATTGCTCGGCGCTTTCAACTTTGATGCCGCCAGCGCGCTTGGGTGGTTCGGACACTTTCAACACTTTAAGACGTGGCGCGACATCGACGCCATAATCGGCCGTCGACTTTACGTCGATTGGCTTCTTCTTGGCCTTCATAATGTTTGGCAACGAGGCATAGCGTGGCTCGTTCAAGCGTAAATCGGCAGTCACGATCGCAGGCAGAGCTACTTCCAGCGTTTGAAGGCCACCGTCGATTTCGCGGGTGACGCTTGCTTTACCGTCTGCGATTTCAACTTTCGAAGCAAAAGTCGCCTGTGGCCAGCCCAAAAGCGCTGCCATCATTTGGCCGGTCGCATTATTGTCGCCATCAATGGCTTGCTTACCCATCAAGACCAGTTCTGGCGCTTCTTCAGCGACAACAGCCTTCAACAACTTCGCAACAGCCAGAGGCTCCAAGTCGTCATCGGTCTGGATCAAGATGCCGCGGTCAGCGCCCATGGCCAAAGCTGTCCGGATGGTTTCTTGCGATTGCTGAGGGCCAATAGAAACGGCCACAATCTCAGTCACAACGCCCTTTTCTTTCAGGCGAACGGCTTCTTCCACAGCGATTTCGCAGAAAGGGTTCATCGACATTTTGACGTTTGCCAAGTCCACCCCGGTTTGATCGGGCTTTACGCGGACCTTCACGTTATAATCAATGACCCGCTTAACGGGTACGAGGACTTTCATGGGGCGTCTCCACTGAGTGAGCTTTTGGTTATGAAGGGGCAAGTTAGCTTAACTTGCCCCATTTTCCAATTTTCGTTTGAGTCTGGTTTAAATATGGGTCGGTGTAGGGAACCGACCAGATTTATTTTGGAGCGGCTTCAGGAGCCGGAGCCGCGGCTGGATCAGCGGCGGGCGCGGCAGCGTCAGCAGGAGCAGCAGCACCCTCGGCCGCCGGGGCGGCAGCGTCTGCAGGCGCAGCAGCGGCGGCAGCAGCTTGAGCAGGATCACGCGTTGGGTCCGGCGCAGGCAGCGGTGCTGGTGATGGTGACAAGGAGTGCAGATAAGCAACCAAGGCCACACGGTCAGACGCCTTGCCCATGCCGGCGTAGGACATCCCGGTGCCCTTGATATAGGCTTTAGGTGCCTTCAGGAAGTTATAAAGGCCGTCATAGTTCCACGCCTTACCATAGGCTTTCATCGCCTCTGAATAACCAGCGAATCCAGCGTGCGTACCCGCTGTCCGTCCAAAGACTCCATAAAGGGCTGGGCCAGTTTTGTTGGCACCGCCTGGCTCAACGCTGTGGCAGGACGCGCAGACTTTGTGCAACTTGTCGCCTTGCGCAACCAATTCAGTCGTTTTGGCAGGATCGGCCAAGACAGTTCCCCAGTCTGGCAACAATTCAGGGCCTGAAGCAGCCTCTGCGCCCCCGGCGGGTGCTTCTGCAACTTCGACTGGAAAGCCTACGGCCTCCTGATTGTTGGCATAAACCATATCGCCCACAGTACGAAGGCCCATAATGCCCAAGCCGGTCGCCAAAACGGCGCCAGCTACCATGTTGAACCACAGATTGTTGCTGCTCATAACGGTGCTAATATCCCTGTTGCATCACGATAGTCCTCAATCAAACCTTATTCTTTCAAGGGCGATTTGCGGACTTTGCGTATTAGATTGTCCTATGGCATGCGTCTCAGCGGCTTTCAACAGTTTGTGCTGTGGCACCGCGCAGACATAGGCTCGCAATCTTCGGCTTTGGGCATTAAGAACGCCTCCTCGCAAAGGGTCATCACCATGTCGCAACCCCTTATCGTTATCCCTGCACGATTGGCCGCCACGAGGCTGCCTGGCAAGCCTTTGGCCGATATTGCTGGCAAGCCTATGATTGCTCGGGTGATCGAGCGTGCCCTTTTGGCAGGGCTTGGCCCCGTCGCAGTCGCTGCGGGAGAGCCCGAGATTGTTGCCGCAGCTGAAGCTGCTGGTGCCATGGCGGTGCTGACAGACCCCGATTTGCCCTCTGGTTCGGACCGAATTCATGCCGCACTGGCGGATTTGGACCCCGAAGGCAATTTTGATCCGATCATCAATTTACAAGGCGATATGCCAACGCTTAATCCCGTTTTGATCCAGCAGGCGCTTGCGGCACTTAAAGATGCTCCCGATGCGGCGCTATCCACTTTGGTTTCGCCCAGCACGGATCCAGCCGAGCGCGCCGATCCCAATGTGGTGAAGGCTGTGGTTTCTTGGCCAGACGATGGCGCAGGGGGTGCGACAACGGGTCGCTGCCTCTATTTCACGCGGGCAGACGCGCCAACCGGACCCGGACCGATCCAACGCCATGTTGGCCTTTACGTTTGGCGGCGCAGTGCTCTCGCTCGCTTCGTTGCAGCCGCACCTTCACCCTTGGAGTTGCGCGAGAAGCTAGAGCAATTGCGGGCGCTAGAACTGGGCATGACCATTGTCGCCCGCGCCGTCGATGAGTTCCCAAAAGGCGTCGACACGCCAGAACATTTAGAAAGTGCCAGAGCGTGGTACCAGGAGCAGGCAAAGTGAGCGATTTTGTTGAAGGTAAGATCGCCTTTCAGGGCGAATTGGGGGCCAATTCCCATGCTGC
>JBEIEG010000137.1:0-6978 GCA_040383035.1 Hyphomonadaceae bacterium
AAGGTCCGCGCAGGCCAAGCCGCGATCCAGCATTTGGACCCTGCGATTGAAGTAGAAGTGCAGGTGCAGCGCTTGGACGCAAGCAATGCCGAGCGCTTGATTGCAGGTGCTGACCTTGTTCTGGATGGTACCGACCAGTTTCAAACCCGCTTTGCCGTCAATGCGGCCTGCCATGCGCTGGGTATTCCGTTGGTATCTGGTGCAGTAGGACGCTGGGATGGGCAAGTGGCGGTTTTTGGCTCTGGCCTGAGCAAGACCGACCCGCATGGCAAAGCCTTGCCCTGTTACCGCTGTTTTGTGCCCGAAGTCCCACCCCAAGCAGAATCCTGCGCCGAGATGGGCATTGTTGGGGCTTTGACGGGCGTGGTGGGCTCGATGATGGCACTCGAAGCTATCAAATGGTTGACCAAGGCGGGTAAGCCGCTGATGGGGCGGCTGTGGATGATGGATGGGCTGAGCGGTCAAAGCCGAACTGTAGATTTGACGGCCGATCCTGCCTGCCCCTGTTGTGGGGTTGCCTAAGATGCGGGCGCTGGGCTTATTGATGGCCTGTGGGCTCTATCTGACTGCCCCTGTTGCCCAAGCACAAACCCAAGACATGTGCGCCCTGATGGCGCGCAATCCCGGCTGGGCAGAAGCCGTTCGCTCTGCCTCTTTGACATGGAAGGTCAGTCCCGGCACGATCTTGACTGTGATCGACCAAGAAAGTCGCTTTAAGGCCAATGCCAAGGGGGCAGGGGCGGTCGATGCCAATTCTGTCCGCAATTTTGGATTTGCCCAAGCTAATCTTCGGACGTGGAACTGGTTTTTGCGCGATACAGGTCGAACCTCGGGTTCGCGATCAAATTTTGCCTTAGCGGCAGATTTTGTTGGCTGGCATTTCACCAAGATGGAATCGCGGACCAAAATTCCACGTAACCAATTCGTCTCGCATTATCTAATCTACAAGTTGGGGGAGGGCGGTTTTCGGCGGGGCGCGCCGCAGCAAGCCCGTAGTTTGGCCTCGACCTTGAGCGTACGGGCGCAATTTCATGATCGCAAGCTTTGGACTTGTGGTTTTGGCGAAGTGGAAGACCCCAACGAAGAAAGCCCCGCAACGGCACCTAACTAGTCGCCCTTTTTGGGTCTAAAGCCTTTGGAGGTGAGGCCTGTTTTGCGGGCAAGCGGCTTCCTCGGCTTGTCCGGCTTTGGTTTGGCTGCGGATAGAGGCTTGTCCTTGGCCTTAAAGCCATGACGCGGCTTCTTTTCGCCTTCGGCTTCACCCTTTTTGCTGATCTGACGGACTTTCAAGCCTTGGCGCAGCGAGAGCGGCGCGCTCAACTGACCTTTATCGGGATCAGCAAAGGCAGAGCCGAATTTCGTCAGGCGTTCTTCGACGCTGCCCAGAAATTCGGCTTCCCATTCGGTTAAACCTTCTTCGCTCAACTTCGCCTTGTCTGCCGCCCGTTTCAGGGCCGACAGGGCGCGCTTGGTCAGGGCAGGGTCAACCCGTCGCGACAAAAAGGCCTCAGATTTCGCCGACGGCTTCCAGATAGAGGTCGAGCATCATTTCTGCCTCAGCCCGATCATTGGCATCTTGTTTGCGCAAGCGGATGACAGCGCGCAGGGCCTTGGTGTCAAAGCCCAAGGATTTGGCTTCGCCATAGACTTCCTTGAGTTGCTCAGCCAATTCGGTTTTTTCAGTTTCCAGCGTTTCAATGCGGGCAACAAACTGACGCAGCTTTTCCTTTGACGAAGAGGTCAAAGCTTGTGGGGCGGAAACGCGGTTGTCGTCGTCGTCGGCATCATACATGATTGGAACCTCAAAGTATCAAGTCAGGGCTGGTCTTAACCATCCTTCTAGCCTGACTGCTTAAAGGTGCAATCAGGGCTCTGCACGAAACTGGGCAGAACTTCCCTCATAAACAGTGTCGGTCGCATGGGCGCGGATGATGCCCTCCACTAAGTCGGGATCGACCCAATGGGGCATATGGCCCGCCTCTGGTACACGGAAGCTTATGGCATGGGGAATGTCACGCTTAAGTCCTGCGGCATGAATGGCATTATAAACAATTACATCGCCTTGGCCCGAGACGATGGTGACGGGTAGCGTCAGGCTGGAATAACGCACGGCCTGCTTGCCCATCTCTGCGCTGCCTATGACCATATCTTCGGCATTGGCCTTATAGGCTTTGGGGCGGAAAAACAGCGGTGTGCCGATTTTGTCGCCATAGTCGGGTGGATTGACGGGACCAGGCGCAAAGCCCCGCGCAATGCCCTTTGGGGCAAGCTTGGGGCCGACCAAAGGCGGCAGGGTCCAGACCAGTAGGTCGCCAAGGATAGGCCAGCCTGCGATGCGGTTTAGCCAGCTTGCCGATTTCTGCCATGGGTGTGACGCGGGGGCCAAGAGGACGAGGGCTTTGACGAGCTCTGGATGGTCCAAGGCCAAGCGCAAGATCACGCCCGATCCCCAGCTGTGGCCCACAGCGACAACAGGACCAGAGGCAGTCTGGCGCAAAATGTCCGCGATGAAGACGGCTTGTTCTCCCAAAGTGGCAGCGTTCTTTGGCCGCCCAGAATAGCCAAGGCCCGGGCGATCTGGCGCAATCAAGCGCATATCTGTCAGACGATGGCCAAGCGCGGAGATCAGTTCGCGCCCGTTTGAGGCTGCCCCATGCACCATAAGGACTTCTGGCCCACTGCCTTGCTCAATCACATGGGCTTTGACCCCACGCGCCGTGACAAAGCGGCCGATGGCCGGCCAGGAACGCTCAATCAAGGCCAGTCGCAACACAATGGAGATGAGGGCAAATAGGCACAGGGCTGAGGCCAGCACCAAAAACGGCATGAGGCGGGAGAGGTCGTCTGGGCTCACAGCGATAATCCGTCTAATCGGGCTTCCATACGGATCAGGCCGCGCTTGGCACCGTCCAGATAGGGATGGTAGAAGAGCGCTTCACGGTAAGCCGCTTGCGCGCCACGAAAATCGCCCAAATCCTCGCGCACAAGGCCAAGCCCGGTCCAAGCGGCAAAGTGGCGCGGCTCAAGGGCAAGCGTCCGCTTTAAGAGCGCTTCTGCCTGTACCAAATCGCCATCATCATAGGCGATGGTCGCCAAGCGGGCTAAACCTTCGGCGAAATTGGGGTCAAGCTCGGTGATGGAGGTCAGGGCCGTCCGGGCGGATTCTTTGTCCTGCGCATTTAGCGCTACGCTGGCGCTCTCCAACAAGAAGGTGATGGTGGGCGAGGCATTGCGCGTCATGATCAGGTAAATCTCGCCCTCATAGCGCGCGGCTTCTTCCGCTGAGCCACTGCGCGCCAAGGCTTCGAAATAGGTGTCGAGCTTTTGGGCCGGTGGCGGATCATAAATGGTTGGATTATCGACTTCAGGCGTCACCACGCCCGGCGTGATTGGAATGGAACCCGCCGGCAGGATCAAAAGAAAAGGCAAAAGTCGCAAGAACCGCATAGGCTTATGCTTTCACCTAAACCGCCAAATCCGTCAAACCGGAAGGCCCGCGTCGCGCATCGCTTGGCGTAAACCCTCTGGCCCCTCAAACAAATGGGTTACGAAGCCGTACGAGGCAGCGGCGGCGATATTGGCGGGCGAATCGTCGGTGAAGAAGACTTCTTCTGCGGCCAGTCCACCCATACGTTTCAAGCTGATGTCGAAGATTGGCTTTAAAGGCTTGGCAGTTTTCTCATCGCCAGAGACAATGATGTCCTTGAAGTAGCGCGGAAAATCAAACTGGCCAAAGCAAGTTTCAACCATTTCGCTGGGCATATTGGTCAAGACATATTGAGGGATGTTGGCCGCCGCTAACTCGCTCACCAATTGGGTGGAGCCGGTGATCTCCCCCGTGATCATCTCGGCAAAACCCGTTTTCCAAGCCGCAACCTCAGCAGCAAATTCCGGGAATTCAGCTTGCCTAGCTGGAATGGTCACAGCCATTTCCTGACCCTCGTCATGCAGCATATGCCATGACATCGGGCAGACGTGATCGAGAAAATAGTCAAGTTGGTCGGGGTCTGAAATCAAGCGCGCATAAAGTTTGCGCGGCGACCAGCCGACTAATACATTGCCATAATCGAAAAGGACTGCGCGGATGGGCGCAGGCACGCGCAATTAGCCTTGCTTGGCTTTAAAGCGTGGGTCGACCTTATTGATGACATAGACCCGACCTTTACGGCGCACGACCTGACACGCTGCATGGCGGGTCTTCAGTGATTTGATAGAGCTCTTCACTTTCATGGTCGTATTCCAAAAGGTGGCGCGCAATGAAGGCGCAGTTAAGATGACGTCTTTAGAGAGCGGCGCTGATACGTGTCAGAACACGAGAAGTCAATTCGCAGACGCAGAATTTACGGCCATTTCTCGCACCAAAGCGGGTAGAAATACCAGTGGCCAAATCACGAGGACGGCATTCATCCCGAACCAAACGGCGTCGACCTCCCCCAACAACAACCAATAGCCACAGGCCATGCCGCCCGCTACGATAGTTAGGATGAGGGAAATCAAAGCTAAGGGCCGCCAAATTGGGTTCCCTTGGCTAGCAGCGTGCACCGCCCACAGGCCGGTAATGGAGAAGGCGATGTCGAGAGGGAAGAAAGACCAGTTCCACGCCACCACCCGGGGGTCATGCGCATGGGCATAGAGCCAGTCACTCGGGATACTGATCAGGCCCAAGCATTCTAGTAACGCAATGCTCCAATAGACCATGAACGCGACATCGGTCGCCGTCAGGGCCCATTTGAGCGATGGGCGCATTACTTCTTATCCTTCTTGTCGGTCGGGCAGATTATGACCGCATAGGCCGCGCCCCAGCACGTGGTTTTGCCAATCAGATAATTGATCTCAAACTTGGAGGCCAAATAATAATTGGTGCGCTTGATCGGCAGAATGCTGGCCGCATCTAGGCTCAACTTGTCCTGCTCGCGCATAACCTGACGCAGCCGCTGCTCCGTCGGGTTAGAGTAGAAGAGGGCACCTAGGATGAGGATCAGAAAGAGGAGGAATCGCATGATGTTTCGATTGAGCCCCAACTTTGTGACGGGAAAATGGCGCTAGATTTTTGAGAACATCAGGGTTGCGTTGGTGCCGCCAAAACCAAAGGAATTGGACATGGCGGTCTCAATCTCACCCTCCTTGCGCGCCAGCAAAATTGGCAGGTCGGCAAAGTCTGGATCAATCTCATCAATATGGGCGCTTTCACAGGCAAAGCCTGCTTGCATCATCAGAAGGCTATAGATGGCTTCCTGTGCGCCTGCGGCACCCAAGGAGTGGCCGGTTAGCGATTTGGTGGACGAGATGAGCGGGATGTTGCCCGCAAAGACTTCGCGGATCGCACCCACTTCCTTGGCGTCACCAACGGGTGTCGCGGTACCGTGCGGGTTCAGATAATCGACCTTGCGACCGCCCGACATCTCAAGAGCTTGGCGCATACAGCGCACAGCGCCTTCGCCAGAAGGGGCGACCATATCGTGACCATCAGATGTGGCGCCATAGCCTGTCAACTCGGCATAGATTTTTGCGCCGCGCGCTTTGGCGCGGTCATAGTCTTCGAGGACCAGCATGCCGGCGCCGCCAGCGATGACAAAGCCATCGCGATTCTTGTCATAGGCGCGCGAGGCACGTGACGGGGTGTCATTATAGCCAGATGACATGGCACCCATGGCGTCAAACAGGATAGACAGGGTCCAGTCGAGGTCTTCGCTGCCGCCTGCAAACATGACATCCTGCTTGCCCCAAGCAATGCTCTCATAGGCATTGCCGATGCAGTGCGCGCTGGTGGCACATGCTGAGCTGATCGAATAATTGACGCCCTTAATCTTGAACCAAGTGGCCAAGGCGGCAGACACACCAGAGCACATGGCCTTTGGCACCGCAAAGGGGCCGACGCGCTTGGGGGAGCCCGTCTCGCGGGTCTTGTCGGCTGCACCAACGATGGCCTTTGTCGAAGGACCACCAGATCCTGCGATAATGCCAGTACGCTCGTGGCTGACTTCGTGGGCTTCAAGGCCTGAGTCGGCGATGGCTTGTTCCATCGCAATATGGCCCCAACCCATGCCCTCGGACAAAAAGCGCGCTGCGCGCCTGTCGACCAGGGTTTCCCAGTCGAGATTTGGGCGGGCTTGCACCTGGCACTTAAAGCCATGATCGGCATGTTCTTGGGCGAAGCTAATGCCTGATTTGGCAGTTCGCAGGCTTTCGGTCACTTCTGCGGTGTCATTGCCAATCGATGACACGATGCCCATTCCTGTTACGACAACACGACGCATCGGCTTTTTCCTTATAGGGCGTCTGGCTGAAACAGTCCGACGCGCAAGTCTTTTGCGGTATAGATAACTTTGCCATCAGCCAGAACTTGGCCATCAGCAACGCCCAAAATCAAACGCGATTTGAACACGCGCTTAATGTCGATCTCGTAGCGAACGAGTTTGATGTCATTGGTGATTTGGCCAGAGAATTTCACTTCGCCGACACCAAGCGCGCGCCCTTTTCCGGGCAGGCCAGACCAGCCCAAATAAAAGCCAACCAATTGCCACATGGCATCTAGGCCCAAGCAACCCGGCATCACTGGGTCGCCTTTGAAGTGGCAATCAAAGAACCACAGGCCTTTATGCACGTCGAGCTCTGCCTCGATCCGTCCTTTGTCAAAGGCACCACCCGCTTCCGTGATGGTGGTGATTCGATCCATCATCAGCATATTGGGCAATGGCAGTTGCGCATTTGCTGGACCAAATAACTTGCCTTCGCCACACGCGATCAGCTGTTCATAGCTATAAGAGGATTCACGCGCGGGGATGGTCGTTTCGGTAGTCTGCGTCAAAGGGATGCCGTCCTGTTACAAAATGTTTCACAAGGGCGTTAGCATGGCGGAAGGCCATTCGCCAAGCATGCTTTCCCTTATGGCTGACGCGAATTGTCAGCGCCCCAAAGCTCAGATGCGGCAACCCATCCTTTGAACCGACCGGCCTTTACTTGGTGCCAGCCGGGCCG
>JBEIEG010000138.1:0-6953 GCA_040383035.1 Hyphomonadaceae bacterium
GCCGGCGAGACGGCAGGTACATTCCGCGATGATCGCGGCGATGATTTCCCGGTCGTAGTGCGACTGCCCACTGCCGGACGCAATGTATTGGCGGACCTCGACAGAATTTATGTGCCAACCAATGCAGGGGGTTCTGCACCGTTGGCTTCCTTTGCGAGCCCGAAACTGGTGGCAACACCTGCCTCCATCACCCGTGTTGACCGCGAGCGCGTGGTCACGCTGACCGGCCAGACCGCAGACGGCTTTTTGACCGCCAACGTGACAGCGGAACTTCTCGCGCGGGTCAATCAGGAGATCAAACTGCCGCCCGGATTCCGGGTGGAGTTGGGTGGCCAAGCTGCAGCGCAATCAGAAAGCTTCTCAGGGCTGGGCGCGGCCTTCTTGATTGCCCTGTTCGGTATCCTTGCAGTGCTGGTGCTAGAATTTGGCAAGTTCAAGACTGCCATCGTGGTCGCAGGCATTATTCCCTTGGGTATCTTTGGCGCGGTAGCTGCCCTAGGAATAACAGGCAACTCGCTCAGCTTTACCGCCACCATTGGGATCATCGCCTTGATCGGGATAGAGATAAAAAATTCTATCCTCCTTGTGGACTTCACAGAACAATTACGCTGTGAAGGCGTGGGCTTGATGGAAGCGATTGAGCGGGCAGGCGAGGTGCGGTTCCTGCCTGTCCTCTTGACCAGTGTCACCGCCATCGGTGGTCTTCTTCCCTTGGCGTTAGAGCAATCTGGTCTCTATTCACCCATGGCCATCGCCATCATCGGCGGCCTTATCAGCTCAACTTTCCTATCGCGGATTGCAACGCCCGTTATGTATTATCTGACGGCGCGCAAAGAAGAAGCAGCGCACTAGGCCTCTTAAATTCAAGCTCTTTGGCCTCATCCAACTTCTGTTGGGTGGGGCTTTTTTCTGTGTGTCTGCCCGAGGCAAATCTGATTTGTTGACGAACTATATAATAAGACTTGACGTGCCCCTTGGCCTCAGATTACTTATTGACGAATGTTATCATAAGACGGCGCAAAGCTGTCAGATCCAAAGGGGCAGGAACATGACTCGGCAGTTCTCCAGCATTCAACGCATTAGCTATTCAGCTTTGGCCTTTGCCTTAGCAGCAACCGCGACCAGCCCAGTTTGGGCGCAGGCGACAGATGACAAGCCCGCGCTCGAAACCGTCGTCGTCGTGGCTCAAAAGCGCGAACAGGCGGCCCAAGATGTTCCCATCGCGCTCTCGGTCTTTTCCGCCGCCGCTCTTGATCGGGCGCAAATCGAAGATGCGACCGACCTGCAATATTCCATCCCCAATGCCGTTCTGACGGGCAATGACCGCTACACTTTGCGCGGGATTGGCACCAATGCGCTCGGCTCGTCCGACCTTGGTGTGCAATCCTTCGTCAATGGCGCCGCGATTGGCTATCTGCCGCAAAATGAACTCTTTGACATGGCGCGCATCGAAGTCCTGCGTGGCCCACAAGGTACATTATACGGGCGCAACACCACGGGCGGCGCCATCAATGTAATCACCCGCAAGCCCGGCCGGACGTTTGGCGGAGAAGCAAGCCTGCAACTGGGCAATTTCGACAGCGCCCGCGTCGGCTTGGCGTTTGACCTGCCATTTGGTGACAAGGTCGCGACCCGTTTTGCGGCCTATGGACTAAGCCGTGAGGGCTATACCGACAACCTCGCGACCGGCAATCAGATCGATGGCAGAAATCAATGGGCCTTCCGGTCGACAACCGTTTTTGAGGTCAGTGAGCAGACAGACTTCACCTTGATGTTTGGCTATTATGACGAGGACAGCACACGTGCCCGCGAAGGCAAGCGCTTGTGTAAGGCCCATCCCGTTTTGGGCTGTGACCCCCGGCAATTAGGCTTTGACTCCCCCGATGCCAACACCACGATCTTGAACACCTTGGCGCGCTTCTTTACCCCCTTTCCAGCTGGCACCAACATTTATGCTGGTGCCCCTAATCCAACCGATCTGCGCAAAGTCGCCGCCGATACCGACCCAAGCTATCAACTCGACCAGAGCTTCTTGACCTTTAACGGCGATCACCGCTTTGGCGATCTGACCTTGTCCGGTGTATTGGCTTGGTCAAAAGGGTCAACCGAGCAGAATACCGATTGGGACAATGCGGCGCTGCCTTTCCGGTTCACCGCCCCGATCACCTATACCGCTGCTCGAGGGCGAACCATTACGACGAATCAATTGATCACAACCGACAGCTTCACTAGCAAAACCGAAACCCGCACCGCAGAGGTTCGTCTCGCGTCAGACTATGAAGGCAAAATCAACTTCCTCATGGGTGCCTTCTATCTGGAGGGCGAAAGCTCTGGCGGGTTTGAGACGTGGCACCCCGCGATTGAAGCCTTCCAGAAGGTCAATGGCCGTCCGGAAGAAACCTGGCGGGTTTCGGCGCTCAGCCGTAATGGCAAGAACACCACGCAAGCCTTGTTCGGCGAGCTTTATGTGACACTTGCCGATAACCTCCGCCTGACACTGGGTGCCCGTCAAACGGAGGAGAAGCGCTCTGGGGAGTCTCGCTCGATCGTGCTGGCACCACTAGGGCCCTGGGTCTTCTCGAGCTTTAAGGGCAGTAAGGCCACAGGCAAAATCGCGCTTGATTGGACACCAGACCTCAGCTTCACCGATCAGACTTTGGTCTATGGCTCTGTTTCCACCGGCTATAAGGGTGGGGGTCTCAACAACTCCAATTCTGCTCCAACGTACGGCCCGGAAGAAGTGACCGCTTTCGAGATCGGGGCGAAAAACAGCCTACAAAATGGCAAATTACAAGCCAATTTTGCGGGCTTCCTTTATGATTATTCTGGCCTGCAATTGGGCCAACGGATCAATGGGGGTGTCGTCACGAAAAACGCCGATGCCGACATTTGGGGCCTAGAAGCTGAATTACTCTACGCGCCCAGCAGGCCATGGTTGATTGATGCCAATCTCTCCTATCTACATACGGAGATTGGCACCTTCTTCTCTGAAGACGCAGCCAATCCCGCGCAAAGCCTCACGGCGACAACCCCACCTGTGCAAGTCAATTTGGCGGGCAAGGAATTACCCCACTCCCCTAAGGCCAAAGTCAAAGTGGGTGCTCAATATACCACACAGCCCTTCGCAGGGGGATGGACCTCGACCTTGCGGATGGATGCACTGTGGCAGGATACCTATTTCGCCCGCGAATATAATACGCCAACCGATGTAATCGATTCATGGGGAACCTTGGATCTACAAGCCCGCTTGGATCGCGCTGAAAAGGGTATCAGCATCCGCTTCTTTGTTAAGAACGTGACCGATGAGGATAATATCACCAATATTATCATCGAGGATGCATTGGTAGGCCGCTATCGCAACGTACGCCTACTCGAACCCCGCACCTTCGGTGTCATCTTGGAAAAGGCCTTTTAGGCGGGAAGGGGGCTATGTCCCGCCTCCCGCGGACATAGCCCCGCGCCGAAAACTAGCGCGGGTACACCTTAGAGAGGGGCAAAGACTCAGGCAGCGGCCCTGGCGAGGACCGGGACGGACGCGAGCACCCGGAAGAGTTCGATCAGTTGAATCGGCTTGGTCAGGATGCCGTCTGCGCCGGCGGCCAGATATCTGGTGACGTCGTCATCAAAGACGTTGGCAGTCAACATGTGGATCGGTGCCCCGCCCGCCAAGTCTTCAGCTCGAATCTGGCGTATCGCCTCGACACCGTCCATCACCGGCATGTTGGCATCCATTAAAATGAAATCAAACCGCCCGGCGCGAAGGGCCTCGATGGCTTGGGCCCCGTCCTCCGCGAAGGTGAGGTCAACTTCGGAGGGCCCCAGTAGCACCTGTAGCACCCGACGGTTGGCAAGATTGTCCTCGGCCGCAAGAATTCGGAGACCAGGACGGATCTTGATGGTTTCGACTGTTTCGGTGGAATCGTCGGCATCGCCTTGGCTTGGTGAAAGCGCGCAAGTGAACCAGAAGCGGCTTCGACCGAGCTCATCCCTGTCGCAGCCGATCTCGCCGCCGAGCAAACGGACGTTGCCGGCGCAGATGGAAAGGCCCAGCCCGGCCCCTCCTGCACTCCGGCCATCCTGGGTCTGTTCGAAGGGCCGGAATATCCGCTCCCGATCTGCTTCGGGCACGCCTAGCCCGCCATCCAACACTTCCAGCCGCGCGCCGTGTTCGGTTGGCATCGCACGGATGGTGATTGCAGCCCCTGGGGGAGTGAATTTGACGGCGTTTGAGACCAGATTCACTAGGGTTTGCTCAATCCGACCCCGATCGGACCGGACCTGGCCCGGGGCAAGCCCGATCAACTCAAGTTCCAAATCGACGCAATGTTCGCTGGCACGGGGCGTCCAGATGGAGACGATGGAGCGCAACATGTTCGTCAGATCGAAATCAGCGAGCATCAGTGTCGCCTCTCCAGCCTCAATTTTAGACATCTCCAGTACAGAGTTGAGCAGACGCAATAGCATCTCGCCCGACTCTAGGATTCCGTCAGTCAATTCGTGCTGCCGGGTCGTTAGGGGCTCCCGCCTGAGTGCTTGAGCGAGGCCAAGGACCGCGTTCAGCGGGGTCCGAACCTCGTGGCTGGTCGTAGCCAGAAAGGCCGATTTTGCCTCGCTGGCCTGTTCGGCAGCGTCACGCTGGGCTGCGAGCTCGTTGTTCCGCTTGAGGCGCAGTGAGGCTAGGTGGCGCTCGACGACCCTGCCCAGCACAGCCGCGATCCGGTCGAGCGTTTCTAGAAGGGCTTCGTCCGGTGCTGATATGCGGTTCTGAAAGAACTCCAGAACCGCCACGGGTTCCTCGCCGATGAGGGCCGGGAAGGCAAAGCCGGCGCGTATTCCGGCAAGGCGGGCACCTTCTGCGCGCGGACAGTCCGGCTCCTGCGTCATATCCTCTGTCCATAGAGCACGACCGGCGGCCAACACACGTCCGGGCAGGCCTTCCCCGTGGCTAATACGCAGGGTCGCAGTTTGTTGCGCGAAGGCGGTGTCCGGTGGCAGGGCCGTGAACCAGATTCCGGCGGACGTCATCGCGGCGGGCGATGAGGCCTCCTCGACCGTCCATACATGTCCCATGGTGAAGCCGCTGTAGGCGCAGATGCGCTCAACGGCGAAACGGAACGCTTCGAGAGGATCTTCCATGCTGTTGGCGGCCGTGGCAATTGCCTGGGTCAGCTCGAGACGCCGCTGGTGCTCGAACAGCCTTAACGTGCCGGCTTCCGCGATCGCCTCCGCCTCTAACCGGGCGGCGCGCTCACGGTCCAGACGGCGTCGGAGGCGACGGATTTCTTCAGACGAGGCGTCCGAGGGTAGATTGTCGATCACGCAGCAGCCGATCTTTGTGCTTCGTCCGCCCAAGTCATTGCAAAGGTGCAGTGGTCATGCCCATGCTGCTTGCATTGCAGGTGCCGGAACTCGACTGGTTGCATGTACCAATCGGCGACGCCCTCAACGAACCCCTGAGCCAGGGCGCACATCTCGCGGGCTGACAGATAGTCCATTACGAGATCGCCCGAAGCGGCGGCATGAAGGCGGAAATGTGGACATGCCGAGCCCGGATAGAGTTTGCGGACTTCCGCATGGATAATGTTGTTAACGCCTTCGACGAAGGTTCGCGCGTCGGGCACCCCTTCGAAGAATGAAGGGTACAGCTCGGCAAGAATCGGGATCGCTTTTTGTCCGAACCAGCGCAGCACAGCGTTCCTGTCTAGCGACAAGGCCGCGGATGCGGCGGCTACGAGTGCTTCAATCTCCTCATCGGGGTAGTTGCCGAGCGAGGTGTAAGCTCCAGATACGCCGGACGCGTCGATCAGATCATCCCAGACGTTTGCGCTGAAACTCCGTGTTACGCTCTCCTCGAGAAGATTGAAAACGACGCCCTTCATATTACTCTCCTGAAAAACGAAGACAGTATAGGAAAGCCGCATTGCTATTGCGTTAACTGGTTGGGCTCGACAGGGGCCGTTTTTCGCTGCAGGGCCGCGACGGGGAAGTGGCGGATAGGTGGGATAGATTTCGCTTTTGCCTCGTCCCCAAGGAAAGAGAGGCTTGAGTCAAGCACGTTTAGGTCGATTGGGAACCCTTGCGCCATAAATGTTGACGCTCTTGCGTGACGCGGAGACTGGCCAAGATCATATCCACCACCATGTCTTCCAAAAGATCAATGTCACAGCCTGTTCGGTCCAAATAGGCACCGCCTGCGCCGGTAATCCCGAGACCAACTTCCACCATCATCCGCGCCAAAGGCTCACTCAGGGCTTTATTCGCATTGATGCGGCTCAAGAGGTAATCAATCGCCTGCTGCCGACCGATAAGCTCTATCTCGCCCATAGCTTCGGCAATGGCGGGCTCTCCCATCAAACGCTCTATCAAGACGCCTTTGGCAGCAACTTGATCGAGATAGGCCCGCGTCGTGGCGCGGACCATGGTTTCAAGATCTGAGGCTGTTTCTGCTGCCTTGATTTGTTGAATCTGGTAGGCACGATTTTCGCGCATCAGAAGCGCCTGCAGCAAGAGGTTCCGGGTTGGGAAGTAATTATAGACGAGCGCTTTGGAAATTTTGGCTTCCCGACCGACGCGTTCCATCGACACCGCGCTGACGCCTTCAGTCGTCACAAGCTGCGCGGTCACATCGAGGATCAGATCTCGACGTGCCTCGGGTGCCATGCGGGTCCGACGATGGGGTAGTGGAGGCACAATCTCTCTTTCTGGCTAAAGCAAACGTTTCTTACCCCATCACCGCTGCCCCGCAAACAATCTCTATGTGATTGGTCGTGATAGGGTCTTAAGCCCCAACACCTTTAGCCCCGCGTGGAAAGCCACCGGGGGTGCACCTTGTTGCCCGAAGGCAGAGGGGCCGGGGCGCGTGGTGTGCGCCAGATGAGGTGGGCCAGATTAACGGACTGGCCCGGAATACGACGCATGCCGTGCGCCCCGGCTGAAATAAGGCTGTGTGCCCA
>JBEIEG010000139.1:0-6936 GCA_040383035.1 Hyphomonadaceae bacterium
GGCACACAGACTTATTTCAGCCGGGGCGCATGGTTTGCGTCGTATTCCGGGCCAGTCCGTTAATCTGGCCCACCTCATCTGGCGCGCACCACGCGCCCCGGCCCCTCTGCCTTCGGGCAACAAGGTGCACCCCCGGTGGTTTTCCACGCGGGGCTATGGGTGTTGGGGGCATCAACAACAGCGCTGTCATCCCGGACGGCGTCAGCCGAGTCCCAGACCTTGTGCCGCAAAGTCCTTGGGGGTCCCCGCTCTCCGCTTCGCTTCGGCGGGGATGACAGGGAGGGCTGAAAGAAGCGTTTTATCTAGAACGCCTTTGCCGTAGTTTATGCACTCACATAAACCCAAGCACGCCCGCCCGAGACAAGGCCAGCTTCCACGCGTTGATAGTCCGCCACTTCATAGCGATCTGCCGCACGAAGCTCCTCCGGGGTGATCCAAAAGACGGTCCCAGCCACTGTGTCCGTGGGGTCTGAACTCGCCACAACAATAGGGTGAAAACGTTCGCCGCTGATCTTTAGAACCTCTGGATCGGTAATTTCTAAAAGGGTCTGTTTAAAGCCCAAGAGTGCGTCGCCAGTTCCCTCAAGCTTGCGGCCAAACGTTTCCCACTGCACCTGTTCAAGCTGCAGCGTGCCGTAGGAAAATAGCCGAACATGTTCTGTCACATTATCTCCTCACCCGTTCGATCACCGGATCAGTCACGCAATCATTAGCGGCTTTTGCGTAAGTTGGCTGCATTTTAGCAAGGAAAAATGGCGCACCCGACAGGATTCGAACCTGTGACCTTTGCCTTCGGAGCGCATTTTTTCGGTGTTTCCTTCGGTTTCGGAATGTTTCCAAATATTCAATTTAAAGAAATAGTTAGATTGGGTATTGCGAGTTTCCGTTTCGGGCAGTATAGCTCGGTTTCGCACCCTGTGGTAGCCCCGTGGTATCCAGATTGACCGCTGCCTTGGATTTTTTCTAACCGCTGCCTTTCTGGCTAAAAAGAGCAAAAACAGATGAAGTTACTTGCAGGTTTGGTATCCAGCATTAAAGCAACTGGGACGGATTTTGTTGTGTGGGATCATCAGGTCCGAGGCCTCGGGCTGCGTGTTCGGGCTAGCGGCAGTAAGTCCTTCATCATTAAGGCGAGGATCGGTAGTGGCAGGCATGCCAAACAGATTCTCACGACTCTCGGTAAGCCTGGCACTATGACTTTGGACGAGGCACGTGCCAAGGCGAAAGTGATGTTGCTTGAAGCTGCGAACGGTATTGAGCCGGTTGCGAAGGTTCGAGCTGTTCCCGCCGCTGAACTTCCTACCGTTGAAACCCTATGCAATCTGTGGCTCGAAAAAGGATCATTTCGATCGCGCCAGCGGGGAAGACTGGCAGGGGCATTGCGAGATCCCAAGAATATCGCAATCGACCGTGGCCGGATAAATTGCCACATTCTGCCAATTCTTGGGCAGGTCAAGCTGACAGATTTGAACCGGCAGCGCATCGAGGGTTTTAGGGATGCTGTAGCACGTGGCGACACGGCCAAGTCTGAAAAAACCAAGCCTAGAGGTCGGCGTTTGGTTCAGGGTGGGGAGGGAACAGCGACACGGACGCTCAGACTTTTGTCATCCATTTGTTCATTTGGTGTCCGAGAGGGATTGCTGGTGAGCAACCCAGCCCTTGGAGTGGAGACAACCCCGGATCGAATGCTTGAAAGGTTTTTGAGTGCCGAAGAAATGCGGCAACTTGGCGAGGCTATTGGCTTTGCCAAGGAGAATGGCGCACATCGTTCGGGGATCGGGATTATTCGCATGCTGGCTTTGTCCGGTGCGCGCAAAGGCGAAATTGAAAATCTGACATGGGACGAAGTCGATTTAAAGACAGGGTTTCTGCGTTTGCAATCGTCGAAGACGGGAGCCAAGATTATCCCCATCAGCGGCCCGATGCGTGAAATTTTGGTTGAGCAAATGGCCCGCAAGCGGGATCAATGGGTGTTCCCGGATAGCTCTGGCGTTGGGCCATTTCAAGGAACACCAAAGCTTTGGACCCATATTCGCGCGAAGGCAGGTCTAACCGATGTTCGCCTGCACGATCTCCGCCATAGCGCCGCTTCTTTTGGCCTAGCCGGTGGCTTAGGACTTGAGGTAATTGGGAAATTACTTGGCCATCGAGATATTAAAACCACCCGCCGATATGCTCACTTGTCTGATGGCTATATGAGGGCAGCAGCAGAGAGTTTGGGCAGTGAGATCGCTGAGCTTTTGAACGGGAAGGGCTGATCTGACAGATTTGGGATCCGAAGGGGATAAGAATGGACACTTATTTGAAAAGCACTATTTGAGAAAAGTTTTCTCAAAATATTAAATTTAAATATTTTATTCAGGAAAATAGCTTGATATCTTGTTAGATAAGAGCCAGCTATTTTCTAACCAAATGGAGTGATGCAGTGACCGCGATGACGGATAAAATTATCAAACGTGTGAGAGGAAAGGGTCGGGGTTGGGTTTTTACGCCCAAAGACTTCCTTGACCTTGGTACCCGTGCATCGGTTGATATGGCGCTCACACGGCTTCTGAACACAGGTTCAATTCGGCGTATTGGACGCGGCCTCTACGATTATCCCATGGTGCACGATAAGCTTGGCTTGCTTTCACCTGACGCGAATATGATAGTCCAAGCACTTGCAATTCAAAGCGGCTACAAAGTGGTTGAATCTGGCGCTATGGCGGCAAATCGCCTTGGCATCTCGACGCAAGTTCCTGCTAAATTGAGTTATGCGACAAG
Organism: Hyphomonadaceae bacterium; assembly: GCA_040383035.1. Taxonomy (GTDB): domain Bacteria; phylum Pseudomonadota; class Alphaproteobacteria; order Caulobacterales; family Aquidulcibacteraceae; genus Aquidulcibacter. Next base: position 2,764 of record JBEIEG010000139.1, read on the forward strand.
CGGGGCATCACGCTCGAAGAAAGCTGCTGGTCAAGCAATCACGCTGAAGCGATCACGTGCGCCAATTTTGGACGACGCGTCATTGCAGGCCAATGCAGTTTTGCAAGTACTCGCCCATCTCGGCAAAGCTAATGTCGACGACAATACAATTCATACCCTCGCTGGTCGCTTAAATGGACTGGATGTTCACGCACTTAAAATGGCGCGTTCACAAATGACAGGGTGGATGAGTGATGCCGTCATGAAGATCGAGTTAGCCAAGCGAGGATGATCCTGCTAGCGGGAACTCGGGAGATTGTTCGTCTATGGTCACCGTCCGATCCCCGCGCCCAAGACCTGACCGAGAGCAAGCTCCGCACCGGGCATCTCGCGAACCGCGATGACATTCACCCCTCGATCAACGATTGCATGACGGCCAAGCGCGGTATCGAAGTGGCCGAGGACGGTGCCCTCAGAGGCATTGTGCTGCACGCCGATGGCTCCTCGCTCGATCCCGAGCTGCTCGCGGGCGGCGGCTTGGAAGTCCTTGTCACGAAGCGTGTACCAGCTTTCAGCCTTGAACCCGATGCCACGGCCCTGTGCGGCCCCATGACCAGCCTTGATGAGATGCTCTGCCCGAGCGCGTAGTTCTGCCTCCACAGCCTCTGAGACGGGCTGTGACGCGTCCTTGCCATGCGCCCGTCGCGCAAGAATGACATCATGCGGGGTGAGGCGGTCGATGGTTGGATCAAAACTTGGCTCTGCCTTGACGGGTAGGCGAGCTTCGATCTCCGTTTGAGGTGGCGGTACAGCTTGGCTTTCCTTGGAAACACTTTGATCGGGCGTTCCACGCAGTCTAAAGGCCGCCGTGCGCTCCCGGTCCCAGTAAGAGCGGATCTCATCCTTGCTGCGCTGAAGGCTATCAAGCCGCTGCTTCATATCTGCCGCAAAGGCGACACCAGCTTTTGAGCGTGTAACGAGCCCCATGCGCTCAAGATGATTGACCCGACCGCGAGCAACGGCTCCAAACGTATCGGTGCGGGTAAGTTCGTCTGAGGCGAGTAGCCCGCCATTGGCTTCAGCTAACTTGGTGAGCTTTCGATCAATGTCAGTCCAATAGTTTGCCCGTATACGGCCAAACAGCTGCTTCTCGGCTTCAGTACGTGTCTTATCGCCCAGTAGGCTCTGAGCCTGGCTTTCTGCCTGTTGGCGGATGCCATGGCTGATCATCTCGCGTGGAATAACTAAGGTCGAGCCGTTAGCTCTGATACCCCGGATCAGGACATGGGCATGGGGCTGATCGGTATCGTGGTGATTGACGGCAACCCAGGTGAGGGCAGGCTCTTTGAGATCGCGACTAACATCTCCCATCACATCGCGAATGTAGCCTTGAAGATCTTCCATCTTATCGGCTTGCTCTGGACTGATGATGAGCCTGAAATGATGACGATCATCGCCCCATGCTCGCGTCGCTTCTTTGACGGCCTCTGGGGCAAGCTCGCCAGCCGGTCCGTAGAAGTGAGCTTCTGATCCATCAAAGCCCACACCCTCACGGGCCAGATACTTCACATGTTGGACGATGGCCTTGCCGGGATTGGTAACAGCACGGGGTCCTTTGTGGCGGGCAACAAAGGCCTTCACCACAACGCGCTGAGAAGCCCGGACACTGATAGAGCCAACCCCGCCATTCCTCGCCGCTGAACCACCACCTATAATGCCACCAGCCGCCCCACCACTGCTACGACCAAAGAGCCTTGCATGAACAAGCTTGCGGGCAAGGGAGGCCCGGACAGAGCCGCCATCGCCCTTGAGACGGCTTGGCAAGCGAGCCTGCGCTTCGGCCCCATGGCTTGCGAGGCGCAGGCTCAAGCGCTCTTGAAGCGTGAAGACCCGCTCTGATCTGCTACCGCGATCACCCTGATCCTGACTGCCATAAGCCATCGTCGGAACTCCCAGATGGCGGTCTGAGATACCCCTCAAATCACCCATAAGCACAGTAATTCATGGCAATTCATGAGGGGCAATCAGATTCACCTATTTTGCGAATAATATCAGTATGATAAAGCAACAAAAAACCTCCTTTATCTTGCCTCTCCTTCTCTCATATCTCCTCTGTTCCCCTTATGACCCCACTTAGAAACACAATGAAACTGTTAGAAACGCGATCCATTTTATGCGATGAAAACAAGCTAGGCGGATCCACGATAAAGCTTCTTGCACTACATAAAATAATTTTGTAGTGTAACAAAATGGCTGAAGTGCTTCCCCTCCAATTGATGACACTCTACCAAGAGCTCGTCGATACGCACTTGTCGCGTACGCCAAGCGCTGGCCCGACTGGTGCGCCATTCAAGCGAACAGTGCGGGGCAAGACTTATTGGTACGCCAGTGACCGAACCGGCAGCCATGTGGTTCAGCGATACATTGGCCCTGACAATGAGGAGACCAAGGCGCGGTTGCCCGAGATTGAAGCACGTCGTGAAGTGACAGAAGCGTTCGAGAGGCGTTGCGGCGACATGGTTGCGCAATTGCGTGTAGCGCGACTGCCAACTCTTGACGCCGCTAGCGGCAGTTTGCTGGCCAGTCTTTCGGCTCAAGGCGTTTTTGATTTGGGTGGCACTTTGGTCGGGACTATGGCCTTTAGGCTTTATGATGCTGAGCTTGGAAGACGCATCACGCGCATTGAGCCTGCGCTGACACAAGACATCGACATTGCGAGCTATCAGAATTTATCGATAGCCCTGGCCGATGACGCAGCGCTAAGCTTGAAGGATTTACCGATGGCTCTCGCTAAGTTCGGCTTAGAGGTTACGCCATCCATCGACCCTAAAGGCCGCAGCGGGCGCTGGCGGCGCAAGACCGGCGAGCCCGTGCTCGATTTTCTTGCCCCATCTTTTGAAGAAGACCAAGATCTCGTCTGGCTTGAAGCGTTGGGGGTGTGGGCGCAGGGCTTGCACTATCTGAACTATTTATTGGCCGACCCCATTCCTGCTGTCGGCCTTTATCGCCAGGGCGTACTTGTCCGCATTCCTCGCCCGGAGCGTTTCGCCATTCACAAGCTTATCGTTGCGCAACAGCGCACCGGAGCGGGGATTGCGAAACGTCGAAAAGACTTGGGCCAAGCCCAAGCTCTGATAATGTCATTAGCTGAAGACAGGCCAGCAGAGTTGAAGCAGGCCTATGTAACGGCAATGGAGCAAGGTCCGTCATGGCGGGAAGCCATTGGCGCATCGCTAGCGATGGTTGGAGATGAGGCGCGCGCAGTTCTCGAGTAGTACTCATTAAATATGCTTGGACGTGGCGTTTAGCCAAGTGCGCGACCCAAGCCTAGGCATGGGAAAAGGGCGGAGCTGTTAGGCTCCGCCATCGGGCGGCTTGCTGGCGTATAGGGTGCGCTACGGGCCACAGCCTGTCGCCTTTCCGCCGACAACTAAGACATCGAACGGCTTCCGTGGAAATTCAGCAATCAAAGCAATCAATCTGTCTGCATACTCTTGTGCGCAGGCCCACATCCCACCCGACCTTGAAGCCTTGGGCCTCAAACGCCTCCACGAACAGCTTCGCGCGCGCTTGATCCTCACCTTATCGCAGAGGAAGGTGTCGGTCATGGCAAGGTCTCAATCCCAAGCTTGTTCGCCACAGCATCCAGAGCCTTGTCTTTTGTGGCGAGTTCACCGCCTTGGCGCAGCGCCAATTCTAAATAAGCAGCATCATAAACGCTGATCGCGTGCGACTTGGCCAATGACAAAGTCTCGTGCCAAGCCTTGGCAACTCCAACGTCGTCGGTTTTGATTGGAAGGGCTGCTAGGAGGGCCAATCGGATTGCACACTCACTTTCGTTGAGTCGGCCACGGCGTTGCGCCATCGTCATCACATTGCCTACTTCCCAATACCAAAGGGCGGGGACGATAGCACCGCCATCACGAACGCGGTCCAGCACAGTGTCGGCCTCTGGGCTGGCTTCATCTTCAAAGCACCATGCCATCGCGAGCGAACAATCAAGGATCAACGCCTTCACTTGCGACCCTCGTCGCGCAAGTCTTTCCAGTCTGCCTGTAAGGTCGTGCCCACCCGCAACGCTTTGAGCCGGTCAATTATCGCGTCCACGTCGTTACGCTCTGCGACGTCTGCCCTTACAAGCCGCGCGACGGCTTGGCCGTGGCGGGTAATCACAATGCTCTCGCCAGCCTCAAC
>JBEIEG010000140.1:0-6920 GCA_040383035.1 Hyphomonadaceae bacterium
AAATGACGGCAACATGATCCTTCGCGCCGCACTTGCGGATGGCTTTAAATCCCCGACGCCGTTTCAGCTCTTCTCCAGCTTTGGAAACGCGAAACTACAACCTGAAGAAGCAAGCTCTGCTGAAATCGGGGTGGAACAGGCTTGGTTTTCGCGCCGCTTAATTGGGTCGTTCACCTATTTCCAGCGCGACACCATCAACCAAATCGACTTTGTCTCTTGCTTTGGCAATTCGGCGGCCATTTGCGTCGGTCGTCCGAGTGGGACTTATGACAATATTGCCCGCACCAAGGCCGATGGCACTGAATTTACGCTGGAGGCAAAGCCTACGCGCAGACTAAGCCTCTCAGCTGGTTTTGCTACGTTGGACGCACGGAACAAAGTGCGCGGCACTGCCAATTTCAAAAAGCTCTTGCCGCGCCGGGCTAAGGACACCCGCTCAGCTACCATTGGCTATCTGTTTGACTCGGGACTCGATGTCTCTGCCACCTACTCCCGTGTTGGCAACAGCTTTAACAATGCCGGCAACACGGTTGTGATCAGAGGCTATGACCTGGTGACCTTACGGGCCAGCCAGAAGATCAATCCGCATTGGACGGTCTTTGCTCGTGTCGAAAATGCAGGCGATGAGGTTTATGAGACGATCACCGGCTATGGCTCGCCCCGGCGGCAAACATTGGTGGGTCTCCGTGCGAGCTTCTAAGCTTGTCCTTTGTGTGTGCTTAACGGCTGTGGCGGGGTGTTCCTCGCCGCAACCAACAAATTCTGTGCGTGCCAATGATCAAGGGAAAACTCCGCTGCGGGTGGTCTCCCTTGATTTTTGTGCGGATCAATTTGTGATCAAGCTAGCAAACAGAGGCGAAATCGTTGCGGTTTCCCCAGATGCGACCCGTGACTTTTCCTTCATGCGCGCAGAGGCGAAGGGCTTGAACCAAGTTCGGCCCGACGCTGAAACGATCCTAGCCCTTAAGCCCGACGTGGTTGTTCGTTCCTATGGTGGCGGGCCGCAAATGGTTCCGTTTCTGGAACGGGCGGGTATCAAAGTCCATCAAATTGGCTGGGGCGAGGATTTTGCCGCGGTACGCACGAATGTGCGTGCAGCAGCAGCAGCATTAGGCCAGCCAGCACGCGGGGAAGCTGTGGTCGCCGATTTTGATAGTCGGCTTGCGAACCTAAAGCCGGCACAGCAGGTCCCTGCGCTTTATGTGACATCAGGCGGGGTAACGACCGGGCCAGGCTCGCTGGTTGATCGCATGATGAGCCACGCCGGGCTCGTCAATTTCCAGACGCAGACAGGCTGGAATCCGCTGCCCTTAGAACGCTTAGCGACGGAGCGTCCGGCAATGGTGGTGACGGCCTTCTTTACAGCTCAAAGCCCACACCAGGATTATTGGAGCCAAGCGCGCCATCCCCTAGTACGACAGATGCTGGCAGATCTGCCCGTTGCGCGCCTTGATGGCGGTGCAACGGCATGTAGTGGGTGGTTTATGATAGACGCGATAGAGGCGATGGCTGCTACGGGCCGCAGCATTTCTGCCAAGGCTGGCCCTCTGCCTCTGGACTTACAGCCATGAAGGTTCAAGACCATAGCCGAGCTCTAATCCTAGCATTGGTGCTTTTGAGCGCGCTGGCAATTGCGGCTTCCTGCTTGATTGGTGTCACGCCTTTACCATTGGGGAGGCTTATGGCCACTTTGGTGGGCTTGGGTGACCCGCAAGCAGAACTCATCGTCTGGGACATTCGCTTACCGCGCGCCTTGGCGGCCTTTGTGGTCGGTATGGCCTTGGCAGGCAGTGGGGCAGCGCTTCAAGGTCTGTTACGCAACCCGCTGGCTGAACCCGGTGTCCTTGGGGTTTCGGCCATGGCAAGCCTATTTGCCACCATTACGATTTACTGGGGCTTTGTTCAGCTTTCGCCTTGGATGTTACCCTTGGCGTCCATCGCAGGGGCTTTGCTGGCTACCGGGCTCCTCGCACTGATCGCATCGCGGGTGCAGTCAGTTGTGACCTTGGTGCTGGTTGGGGTGGGCATTTCAAGCCTTGCAGGGGCCTTTATGTCGCTTCTCCTCAATCTCGCACCAAACCCTTTCACTTTGTCGGATATGATGAATTGGATGATGGGTTCAGTCGCCAATCGCTCGCTGCAGGACCTAGTGCTTGCATCCCCCTTTTACGTAGCAGGGGTGATCGCGATTGGTCTGGCCGCTTCGGGCCTGCGGGCTTTGACACTCGGCGAAGAGGCAGCCAGCGCCGTGGGTCTTGATGTGGGTCGTTCGCGTATCTGGGTCGTGCTTGGAACCGGATTGTTGACGGGGGCTGCGGTCTCCGTGGCAGGGGCGGTAGGGTTTGTGGGCATCATTGCGCCCCACCTTGTGCGGCCTTTGGTAGGGTATGATCCCACGCGGACCCTCGTGCCCGCAGCCCTGCTAGGTGGCCTCGTACTTGTTGTCGCAGATTTGATCGCGAGGCTTGCACCAACCGGGCAAGAGCTAAAGCTCGGCGTTGTCGCCGCTCTGATCGGTGCGCCCATCTTCATTTGGATTGCCGTTCGTCGTCGTATGCTGGAGGCGGACCAATGAGTCTCAAGCTTCACGAAGCCAGTGTTAGGGTGCATGGCGCACAGCTTCTCCGTGACGTCTCCTTTGAGGTGACACCTGGAAAGCTTGTTGGCCTATTGGGGCCTAATGGAGCTGGAAAAACCACGGCCGTCCGGGCACTTTTAGGCCTCCAGCCCTTGAGTGCTGGGCACGCCTATTTGGATGGCCAACCTTCTCATAGCCTAACGCCCAAGCAGCGCGCACTGCGCGTGTCCTACCTGCCCCAAGCGCGTAAGTTGGCGTGGCCGATTGCCGTGCGCGAAGCCGTTAGCTTAGGCCGCTTTGCCTATGGTGGGCCAATGGGGCGGCTAGGCCCAGTCGATGCAGCGGCTGTCGAGGATGCCTTAACGCGGTGTTCCCTCAATGGATTTGAAGACCGTTCCGTCCCCAGCCTGTCGGGCGGGGAGTTGGCGCGCGTCCATCTGGCCCGGGCGCTTGCCAGCCAAGGTCCAGCCCTGATCGCCGACGAACCCACAGCTGCGCTCGACCCCGGCCACAGCTTTGACGTGCTCGCAACGCTAAAGTCCCAAGCCAGCGCAGGGCAGGCGGTCTTAGTTGTTCTGCATGATTTGGCCCTTGCCGCGCGCTTCTGTGATGAGATTATCCTGCTGGACCAAGGCAGGCTTGTGATCCAAGCCCCGCCGCGCGAGGCCTTGAACCCTAAGACTCTGTCCAGTGTTTATCGGGTAAAGGCGACATGGGCCGACGGCCAATTGAGTCTTTCGGGACGAATCTAACCTTGATCGATCCCAGGCCGTTCAAGTGTTGTGTCGATTTAGAAGTTGCGCCCGAGCCTGATGCCGACATTGTCGATGCCTTGGTTCTTCGAGCCACCCAGAATGTGGCCGTGGCTTAGGTGCTCATACACCAGATAGCTTGTCCAAGACTCGCTGTGGCGATAGCCGACGGCAAAGCCCAAGCGGAATAAATCGCGTGAGCCTAAGGCCAATTCCTCCGCATTGAATTTTGCCCGCCGCACGCTGTCGGCAGGAGCATAGGGGTTATTCAGCGGATCGCCATTATGGATCACATAGCCCAGATAAGGGTCGATGGTGATGTTCTTGCTAACGGGGAAGGTCCAATCTAGCCCAACACCGGCGAAACTGGTCTCGCCTTGAGTGTTGAGCGAAGCAACGACACCTGGTCGGGGTGAGAAGGCAAATCTCAGCCAGTCCGGGCTGTTCCACAAGACTTCGACTTGCAGGTCGGGGCCATCTTCCTTGCCCGCGTTTTTGGAGACGTTTGTCTCGATATTATGGGCCATAATCGCCCCTCGAACTTCGCTAATCTGGGCCTTGGCAGGCAAAGCAGGGAAACTTGAAGCTACCGCTGCTAGCCCAACAAAAACAAGAATCTTGGGTAAATTTGAGTGTAACATACAAGATGTCCTATGAACTTGCTTCAACTAATCCGCGAGTCCCACAAAAAGGTCAATTAGCAGTCAAAAGAGGCAATTCCGCCGATTACGGCCTTTTGGGGTTGATACGGCCTGAAACGGCGGAAGCAAGGGCTAGGCAGCGCGGACTTCCTCCAAGAATTTACCAACGGCGCGCTTGAGGTTGTCTGCTTGCAGGCCAAGTTCTCGTGCTGCCGCCAGACTTTGTTCGGCCGCTGCCCCGGTCTCGGTTGCCCCCTGCTGCACCAAACCAATAGCTTGGCTGACTTCGTGCGTTGCTGTGGCCACACTGGAGGTTGAATGGGTAATCTCTTGAACGGCTTTCATTTGCTGTTCGACCGAAGTGGAAATCGTGCCAGAAATTGCGTTGATTTGAGAGATTGTGGCCGAAATGCCCTCAATCGCGCTCACTGCCAAATGGGTGGCGCTTTGTACGCCACCGATTTGAGTGCTGATTTCATCCGTCGCTTTCGCGGTCTGCTCGGCCAAGCTTTTGACTTCCGATGCCACAACGGCAAAGCCCTTTCCTGCTTCACCTGCACGGGCAGCTTCAATGGTCGCATTGAGTGCCAGCAAGTTTGTTTGGCTAGCAATGTCAGAGATTAGATTGACAACAGCTCCAATTTTGGCCGCAGCCTCTGAGAGCGCCACCACGGTTGAATTGGTCTCTGACGCTTTCTGTTCCGCCTCGCGCGCAATGCGAGCCGCGGTTTGGACTTGATTGGCGATCTCAGAAATCGAGGCCGACATTTCTTCAGAAGCTGAAGCCACCGTTTGGACGTTTGAAGCCGAAAAATCGGCAGTGCGGGAGACCGATTCAGAATGAGCAGAGGTATCCTGGGCAGTCTTGCTCAAGGTTTCAGAGGACGCTTCCAGTTCTGTTGCAGCTGATGAAACAGTATCGACAACTTGGGCAATCGAAGCTTCAAAACTGTCGGCCAGCGCACTCATGGTGGCACGCTTGGCAGCTTCTGCCTCTTTTTCTTTGTCTTTTTAAGAGATCTCGAGACGGCGGACTTCTTGGGCATTTTGAATAAAGACCTGCAAGGCTGCCCGCAGATTTCCAACACAATCGCGCCGATCCAGATCATCAACAATCACGTCAATGTTTCCTTTTGCGACATCATCCATCAGTGCCGTCGTCCTTGCTAATGGAGCCACAATGACATTGGAGAGCACAATAGCGAGGGCACCACCGACGACGATGATCGCACCTATCAGCGCGAGGGCCAACGAGGTGCTTTGTTTCAGCCGTCGGCTCAGCTCAGGACCGACTGCATCCTGACGCGTCCTTGATGCGGTCAATAAGCCGGTTGCAGTGCGCGAAATGGCGACACCCAGCTGATTGCGTTTCTTGGCCGCGGTGGGGTCAATATTCGCTCGCTCCGCTTGGGCTAAATAGCCCTCGAGTTCGACAGCAATTTCGTTGAGGGCGGATTTTGCTTCCGGGTCGTCGACCAAGTTCTCGGCCTCCGTTAGTAGTTTAGCCAGGTCGGTGCCAGAAGTTCGCAAAGAGGCCAATTCAGCCGGATCCCCAGTAAGTTCAAACTTGACCCCATGAACTCGGATCCTTTGAAAAGTTTCGGCTGCCGCGCCAATTGAAGCAGTTTGCCGAGCAATTTGACGGTAGTCAGTCGCCATTGTCTCAACTCGCATGGCTTTCCAGGCCATGGTAGCGCACGTAAGAGCGACCACCGCGATGAGAATGCCAAATGCAATCTTGATCTTTTGGGCAATTGGAGCGTGCTTAACATAATATTCTATCATAATTCACCTTAGATATTACTTGTTGGTAACATCCTTCAGGCCATTTCACTAAGAATCCCTTTACGATACTACCTAAGATTTTCACGTTTCTGTGAGGCCAAAAGGCTTTGTCGGCAGCAATTTCCGTGATGCTGGAACCGAAAGATTGCCAACGCGATGCATCAGCTTTACGGCTTTAGCACTGATTTTGGAGGTTCCCATGGCCGTAGCGAAACTGGAAAAGAGCGGGGCGATTGCCACCATCACCATCACCCGTCCCGAAGCAATGAATGCCTTAGGTCAACCCGGCGACGGCGATGTGTTTCAAGCCATTTGCGCTGACATTAATGCTGATCGTTCGATCCGTGCCGCGATTCTGACAGGCGAGGGGCGGGCTTTTTCTGCCGGTGGCGATGTGAAGGCGATGAAAGAGCGGACAGGGGCCTTTGGTGGAAGTCCTGCTGAAATTCGCGAGGCTTATCGCGGTAATATCCATAAGATCATCAAAGCCCTTTGGAACTTGGAAGTGCCATTGGTCAGCGCGGTGAATGGCCCTGCGATCGGGCTGGGCTGTGATGTGGCTTGCATGGGCGACATTCGTATTGCCGCCAGCGGAGCCAAGTTTGGTGTGACCTTCTTGAAGCTAGGCCTGATCCCGGGCGATGGTGGCGCTTGGCTAACCCCGCGCATCGTGGGTTGGAGCCGCGCATGCGAGCTTTTGTTTACCGGCGATGTGGTCGACGCGCAGACAGCGCGTGAGTTTGGTTTTGTCTCGCGCGTGGTCGAGGCCGATGTTTTGATGACTGAGGCCCGTGCAATGGCTGAAAAAATCGCGATGCAGCCGCCTCATGCGCTTCGGGTCACAAAGGCTTTGATGCGCCAAGGCCAGACGGCGACCTTTGACACCATCATGGAATTGTCCGCTGCTTCGCAAGGGCTAATGCACCATACGGCGGACCATGAGGAAGGCGTGGATGCGATTTTAGAAAAGCGCAGCCCCACCTTTACAGGCCAATGAAGCGCTTAGCTCTCTGTCTCCTTGTGTGTGCTCTCAGCGCATGCGATCCCGGCGATAAAGATCAAAATCCGCGCGATCGTCTAGGCTCCGACGGGCCACTTTCCTGGCGATTGGTAGAGCAAAAGGCCGGGGCTGCAGCCTTCTTGTCGCGGCCGGGGGCAGCGCCT
>JBEIEG010000141.1:0-6868 GCA_040383035.1 Hyphomonadaceae bacterium
AAATCCTAATTGAGATCAGTGCGGACCCGTCTTTAAAGGGTCTGCTTCTGCCGAAGGGCTAGATAGACGTGTTACATGTTGCGCGCTGGCGAGTTCTCGCCGTTATCATCGTTTCCCTCCTGGGCTTGATTTTTGCCCTGCCGAATGCCTTGCCGCAGTCGGTAAGAGATTCGATGCCGAGCTTCTTGCCGAGCAAGACCGTCAATCTGGGTCTGGACCTTCAGGGCGGCTCCTATCTGATGTTCGAGGTGGAGAGCCAAGTAGTTTATAAGGCCCGCTTGGAAACCGTCGCCGATGACCTCGTCCGCGAATTGCGGGGCCAAAAGCGGCCTGGCGAACTTGGTGCTGCCAAAACACCGATTTTGTTCGCCGGTCGTGGGCTTACGCCAGATGGCCAAGTAGCACGCGTCACGATCCAAAATCCGGCTGACGTCCAAGAAGCGATTAAGCGCATCCAAACGCTTGCTTCCCCGGTAATTGGTTTAACAGGACCGACCGGTCGCAACGACCTTGATGTCAAAGCTGCACCTGGCAATGTAGTCGAAATCCGTTTGACGGAAGAAGCGAAAGTGGCGATGACGCGCCGTGCCGTCAGTCAGTCGATCGAAGTGATCCGTCGCCGGATCGATGAAACCGGCACCAAGGAACCCGCCATCACCCGCCAAGGCGTCGACCGCATCGTGGTGCAAGCCCCCGGTGAAAGCGATCCTGAAAAGCTGAAGCGCTTGGTCGGCCAGACCGCGCGTTTGACGTTCCAAATGGTGGATGAAACTGTCCCCCCCGCAGAAGCCGCTGCTGGCCGTATCCCGCCGGGGTCTGTGCTTTTGGAACAACCCGATGAACCCAGCGAGCCGTTTGTCCTTGTCCGTCGTCGCGCCTTGGTGACCGGCGATAATTTGACCAAGGCAGACCCAGGCTTTGACCAACAATCGGGTGAGCCAGCCGTTACCTTCCAATTTGATGGAACCGGCGCACGTGCGTTTGCCCGCGCATCGACAGAGAATGTCGGCAAGCGCTTTGCGATCGTGCTCGACGATAAGGTCCTGTCCGCCCCCTCCATTCGCGAGCCTATCTTGGGCGGCAATGGTCAGATTTCCGGCAGCTTCACCATTGAAAGCGCCAATGAGCTCGCAACGTTGTTGCGCGCTGGGGCATTGCCCGCACCGTTGAAAGTTATGGAGCAACGCACAGTTGGCCCTGAATTAGGTCGTGACTCGATCACGGCCGGTGCAACTGCTGGCATAATCGCCATGTTGCTAATCGTCGTCTTCATGATTCTGGCTTATGGTTTTATCTTTGGCGGCATCGCGATCTTGGCGCTGACGATAAACCTGATCTTGATCTTGGCGGCGATGACTGCAGTTGGTGCAACTCTGACGCTACCGGGTATTGCTGGTCTGATCCTGACCATTGGTGCGGCTGTGGACGCCAACGTTTTGATCTATGAACGCATGCGGGAAGAAGAATTGGCAGGCCGCTCGACGGCTTTGGCAATTGATGCTGGGTTTAAGCGCGCCATCGTGACCGTGATGGACGCAAACGTCACTGCTCTGTTGACGGCGCTAATCCTCTTCTACTTTGGTGCGGGCCCGGTGCGTGGCTTTGCGTGGACCCTATCCATCGGCGTGATCACGTCGCTCTTTACCGCCATCCTGATGACGCAGGTCTTGGTCGCTGCCTGGTATCGGCAGACCAAACCTAAGCGCCTGCCGATCTGAGGAATACAAACATGAAATGGCCCTTTATCAAGATCATTCCCAAGAACACTAAGTTTGGGTTTGTTCGTTTCTCCATTCCGGCGGCAATCGTTTCAGTGGTGCTGTGTATTGCCTCGCTGGTGTCGTGTTTCACCCTCGGCCTCAATTTTGGGATCGACTTTAAGGGGGGCACCGTCGTTGAAGCGGTTTGGGACAAGCCGATCAATCTGGCACAAGTGCGCGAGCGGGTCGGTAATATGAATCTGCGCGATGTCGGCGTGCAAGACTTCCAAGAGCCAAACCAAGCGATGATCCGCTTTTTGCCACCTGAAGGGGCTGATGCCTCGGCCACGGTGGATTCCGTAAAGGCAGAATTGCGCGCCATTATGCCGGGCGTAAAATTCCCGCGCGTCGAAGTCGTCGGGCCAAAGGTCTCCGAAGAATTGGGCACCAATGGTGCCTTGGCGCTGGGCATCGCGATTATCTTGGTAGTGCTTTACATCTGGACCCGTTTTGAATTGCAAATGGGCTTTGGTTCCATTGTCGCGTTGGCGCACGACATCATTCTGACCCTGGGCTTTATGTCGGTCACACAGCTTGATTTTTCGCTCACCACGATTGCCGCGCTTTTGACGATCATCGGCTATTCGATGAACGATACCGTCGTGGTCTTTGACCGCATGCGCGAGAATATGCGCAAATATAAGAAGATGTCCTTCGGCGATATCATCGACTTATCGACCAACGAGACGTTGTCACGCACAATCATTACGGCTTTGACCACCTTCCTCGCGCTATTAGGCCTCACGGTTGTAGGCGGCGAGACGATGCAGGTCTTTACTGTGATCATGCTGTTTGGCGTGTTTATCGGCACCTATTCGTCCATCTATGTCGCGGCACCCGTCTTGATCTTGTGGCCACCTAAGCGAGGCGCAGAGAAAGCGGCCGCCAGAACTGAAGCTGACGCGCGGCCCTAGTCACGATGCAATTGGTCCCCGCAACAGGCAAAGGTCGTCCACTGATCACGGCCTATGGTGCAGGCGGGTTCCGCTTTGGTCTGGAGACAGGTGACAAGCGGATTGAAGGCTCCGTCCTAATATTGGCCGATACGCCCTCGGCTTGGGGCCCGCTCACGATGGCCGATCTGGCGGGCGCATCCTTGGCCGAACACTTTGGGCCGATCTTGGCCTTGAGAGGCGAGATTGAGTTCCTCTTATTTGGAACCGGTGCGGACATGTTGCCACCGCCTGTCGGCCTGCGCGACCTTCTAAAAGGTGCCGGCATCGGCCTAGAGATCATGCCAACGCCAGCTGCCTGTCGTACCTATAATCATTTGGCGACAGAGGGCCGTCACTTTGCAGTGGCAATGTTACCTGTAACGTGACATGGCGCTGAAATAGGCTACATAGAGCTTAATCTAGCCATCCGTACTTAAAGGGGAAACTATGGGCGCGCTTCTTTCTAACTTCAGAAACACATTCATCGTCAGTGCGGTGCTGGCCATCCTTTTGATCGCTGTCTTCGCCGGTCAGCCAAATAACACTTCTGGCAATATGCACGAATTGATGGGCCATGCTGCCATGCGCTGGATGCATGTCTTCTTCGGCATTTTGTGGATTGGCCTGCTCTATTACTTCAACTTCGTGCAAATCCGCACCATGCCAAAAATTCCCGATGAACTAAAGCCAGCCATTGGCAAGTTCATTGCGCCAGAAGCGCTGTTCTGGTTCCGTTGGGCTGCTGTGGGTACTTTGGTGACGGGCATTCTGATTGCGTGGGCGCGGGGCTATTTGGTCTCTTCGCTGACTTTGAACGCTGCTCATGGCTTTGCCTTGGATGATGGCACTGTGTTCATCGGCATCGGCATGTGGCTCGCCATCATCATGTTCCTCAATGTGTGGCTGGTGATTTGGCCAAATCAGAAAATCGCTCTGGGCTTGGTAGAAGCCCCAGCAGAAGCTAAGCCAAAGGCTGCGCGGACGGCAATGTTGTTCTCGCGTACCAATATGTTGTTGTCGCTGCCCATGTTGGTGGCCATGACCATGCGCCAAACCATGTGGGGCTAAAGCCCAAACAATTCTCGGAAAGCGGCCCGCCATAGTGCGGGCCGTTTTTGTATGGGAGCTGCCATGATCACCCTTAGTCCAGACATGATTGAACAAGCCGCCCAAGTCGCGCCGGACCAAACCTTGGCGACGAGTTTTCTGGCACCAGAGGCGCGGGCTGGTATGATCGCGCTGATCCTGTTTACCCATGAAGTCGCGCGCGCCCGCCAAGCTGTTTCTGAGCCCATGTTGGCCGCTATTCGTCTGCAATGGTGGCGCGACGCGCTGGACGAGATTTATACCGGCAAGGCCGTCCGCGCCCAACCGACCGCGCATGCGCTGGCTGAAACAATCCGCGCCTTTGATCTGCCTCGACCATGGTTTGATGCCCTGGTGGATGCCTTTGGGGCAGAGCAAGACGACGTCCCATTTGAGACTTGGGCTGCGCTGGCTGACCATGGCAACCAGACGTATGGAAACTTCAACCGCTTGGCCTTGTTGATTGCGGGTGCGCCGGCCATTTCCACGTCTTTAGACCGGCTCGCCTATCAAGCAGGAGTTTTGTGGCGTCTCTGTGACCTTATGGCCCAATGGCCGCGTTGGACGCAGCGGCGTCAGCTTTGGTTGCCAGTGGAAGCGCAGGTAGGCTTAGATAGGGAGGCGACCTTTGCTGGAAAGACCAGCCCGGCGCTAGCGAATGGGCTGCAGCAGGCCTACACGCATCTCATGACTGCACATAAAGATGCCAACCAAGCATGCCGTGCGGCCGCCTTTGGGCAGGCCTTCCCGGCTGTGGCTTATGCTGCGCTGGGCTTGCCTTATGCCAAATCGTTTCAAGCGCTCAACGACCCGTTCCGGCAGGTCGCTAGCCTGAGCTTGTTAGAGCGCCAGCTGCGGCTTGTATGGGCGGTTGCGCGGCAACGTATTTAGCGTGCTGCGCTGACTAGTTCGCAGCGTCCAAGGGGGCGAGGTAAAGATAGATCGCGCGATGTCCGCCGCGATTGAGTGGTCCGCCCAAGCGGCAATGTGTAACCTTCACATCGCGCACATAGGCGTGATCATGGGCAATTCCGATGAGCCCAAAGGCTTTGATGACTGTTGCCCCCATAAAGCCACCGCACCGCACCCGCGTTACGTTGCCATACTTGCCAAATTGGCTCATCGCCCCGTCCCAAGGGGCAACACCAAAATCGCCCACGACGGCAACCGGGCCTTCCTGATCGCCGGCACGAACCGCCGCACGGTTCAACTGAGACTCCCGAGCCGCGCCGACCCCTTGCCCACCATTTGAAGGCGGTGGCAGGGTGGCGATGATGGTTAAGTCACCTGCCGCAGTGCGTACAATCGTTGGCTCACCCGGGATGGTTGAGGACTGCCACCGCCCGCGCGACAATACGGCAATGCTGGTTGGATCGGAAAAATTTGGTCGTTCGATCACATTCCAGCCCTGCGGCAGGGTCAAAATGCTTTCTGGTGCTTTAGCAATCAATACAAGGCCAGCTTTTTGACGCCCTGCCTCACGCAACACTTTTTCAAGCGCCTTGTCATCACCCGCAACATTGGCCCAAGCCACAACTGCATTTGAAATCTGCCCGCCTTTAGGGGCACTACCTAATGTCGGTAAAACGACGATCAGATTGATCAGACCAACCAAGGCTGAAGCGATCATCATATTCCGGCCACGTACCATCGCCCATGATAGACCCGCAGCTAGCGCTAAGAGCGTCCAGTACCAGCGATAGCTAGACACCGCGTCAAACGGATAACCCAAGGGCGCTAGGAAGGACAACATCGTAAAGAACAAGGCAATGGCGAAGAGGGCTGTCCCCATCACCATGGCGGCCAGTTTCTGCGCAGCCCTACGCCGCCCAATCGGGCTGCGCTTCATATTCGCCCGGCGTTGTGCAGCCCGTGTATGGCCGGCAGCACGTTCAATCCGCTGCGCAGCTTGGGCGGATGTGGCGTTTAGCTGCCCGGCTTCTCGGACCAAAGGCGACTCTTCGGTTGCTTCTGGCTCTAAGGAGACGACTGGGTCCGGCGCAGCTTCCGGTCCAGCATCTACGGGAGTTTCTGGGGCGATGTCTTCTGAGGGTTGAACCACTTGATCTAACATCGGTTCAAGATCGGACTCGTCATGAGACGGATCGGCTTGCTCAGCCTCGGTTTCAAGTTCGACGGCAGGCTCCTCAAGAAGGGCTTCAACGGGCTCTTCTACTGCCGGCACATCTTGCACAACTTCAGCAACCAAGTCTGCTTCAGGCTCAGGCTCAGGCTCAGGCTCAGGCGTTAGTTCAGGTTCTGCAGCAGGGGCTTGGGTCTCAGCAGGGCTTTCCATCCAATCCAATAGGTTGGGCTGTTTATCTTCAGCGGCTGGTTTTGACTTGGCAAGCGGTGCTGTCTCATCAGTCCAAGCGGGTTCAACCACCGAAACGGGCTCGTCGAAAACGCTTTGATCTGGATCCAGTTGTACTGAGGGACTAACGGCAACCGGCATGGGTTCGTCTCGGACCGAGCGCCCCAGCAGCGGGTCGTACTCATCGTCCAAATCATCAACGGGCCCCAGTCGCAGGATCGGTTTTGCCATATTTGCCCGACTCTCTCATCCGCCAAACAAGGCTAAAAGCCTCGCGTGCAAAATGTTGCGCACACGCGACAAGGCCCGATCTAGGCCAAGTTCTCCTTTACGGAAACAGGGGCTCCATCGTCAATCCTTGTGACTCAGGCAAGCCAAAGGCGACATTCATGTTCTGAATGGCCTGCCCACCTGAACCTTTGACCAGATTGTCGATCACGCCCACCACAATGACGCGGCCGGGGATCCGGTCTGGGAAGACCGCCAGAATGCAGAGGTTTGACCCCCTTACCCAGCGTGTATCTGGCGAGGCACCTTTGGGCGCTAACTTTACAAACGCTTCGTCCGCATAGCGCTGTTCCAGTGTCGTGCGCACATCGTCCACGGTCGCACCATTGGCCAGCTTGACATGGCAGGTCACCAATTCACCACGGGTCATTGGCACCAAGTGAGGCGTGAAGTTCACCAAAACGGGTGCGCCAGAGGCGTGGGACAATTCTTGTTCAATCTCGGGCGCGTGGCGGTGGTTGCCAACGCTATAGGCGTGCAGGCCT